>CAMCYE010000013.1 GCA_945883805.1 Victivallis vadensis
GACGAAAAAGCGACTTATCCGATGAAAGCAGGAATGTGTGTAAACTCGGACATCAGCTTGTTTGGTCATCCTGACGGCTCGAATCGGATTGAAGAAGGCTTTGTCATCACTGGTAAAGATCCGGAATCGTTGACTCCGTACATACGGGAACTTGTGGCGAAAGGCGCGTGATCCCCGATTTCTAAAAATAAAAAAGAGGAAGCAAAGCTTCCAATGGTCAAGGGCTGGCCCTTGTCGCCTCCCCGGGCGAGACCGGGGGCGCCGAAGGCGAAATTTTGTATATAGAAATTTGTATTTTTGGAACGCCGGCAACTTGCCGGCATGATTATTAAAAAAGCGTGGTACAGGCGTCTCGCCTGTTCTTCAAGAAAAAACAAGAACAGGCGAGACGCCTGTACCACATTAAGGCAGATGTCAGCAAGTTGTTTGCCTGCACGCCTTAGGCGTACAAGCCTATGGCAGCGCCTACGGCGACCAGGGGTGGCGTTCCATCAAAACCCGGCGGAAGCCGCCTAATTTTAACGTATAGGAATTTCGATATGAGTAATGCGGGCTTCCTGCCCCGTCGGATGACCGGGGTAGCCTGCAATTTCCCTTGTGTTTCCATATTAATTTAACAACAGGCTGAAGCCTGTGTTACTAAGAGTTGCGGCTTTCTTGCCCCGTCGGACCTGTCCCGTCGGATGACTGGGATGACTGGGGTGGCCGTCTAATTAAAAAAATAACAAAGAGGTGTAATCATGAATGGTGGTGCAAAAACATGGTATTTTCCGGATGGCTATCTCCCGGAAAAGAATATGAATGGAACAATGGAGGCGCATGAGGCGTTGATGTTGTTCAACACTTCGGCAAAAGATGCCGAGGTATTGATAGATGTTTATTTTTCGGACAGGGATCCCGTGAAAGACATTCCGGTGAAAGTCGGAGCGGAACGAGTAATTGCGCTGCGGTTGGATCATCCGGAAGATCTGGGTGGTCTGAAAATTCCACCATTGACTCAATATGCCCTGCGCATCCGTTCAAATATAAATATTGTCGTCCAGTTCGGACGCCTGGATACTACTCAAGACAATATGGCCTATTATTGTGGCATCGGACACTGCGAATAGCAGGAAACGCAAAGAGTATAGCTGATTACGTGTAGTTAAATAAAGCGTAATAAGATATAATAAGCATATACAGGAAGGGTGATTATTGGTTTTGGCGGTATGGGAAAACGGCCTGACATGGAAAAAGCGGATTAATGGTGATGATAATTCACAGGTGATAAACAAATAAAAGGAGGACGTATGAGTATCAAGTTTCTAGTGGCGTTAGTGGTAGGTTTCCTGGCGTTGAGCGTAGTGGCGGATGACAAGATCATTCCTGACTTCAAGAATCTTGCCCCGGAATGGAGCATTACTGGAAATGGTAAAATTGCGGAGGAGGACGGTTTTAAATACATAAAACTGGAAGCTCCTTCTGAAGGGGTCATTTCGGGGCTCGCATATAAGGATATCGCACTCACTGGGGTGAAACAGGTGAAGATATCATTAAAATACCGTACAAATGTTGCAGTTTCCTCAACTCATACTGGGGCATGGTTTCTAGTCGGGTTTAAAGGAGCTGGGGCGGACGGGAAGATCAAATTCGACGGGCTGTTCCTGACGAGTAGCAAGCAATGGGAGAAAGCTGAAAAGACCTTTAACATTCCGCCGTCAGCCAGCGCTTTATGGCTTGAACTCAGGCTTCAGGAAGCACGTGACGGCAACGTACTCGATGCAGGCGACATTTGCATTGAGCTGAAGAAATAGGGGATTTCCCATATTATGAAATGTCTGCCCTCAATATCATTATCTGTCAGAAATGCGATGACTGTCGCTTTACTGGGAATTTTCTTTGCGTTACCACATGTCTCATGCGGTGATTCCAATGCTGATAAAACAGTGCTGGCGGAAAACAAACAAACGCGGTATACGATAATTCAGGCGGAACAATGCCCGGAGACGGAAAAATTCGCGGCAATCGAATTGTCAAATTATCTTGCAAAAGCCACAGGCGCATCATTCCCGATAGTTTCGGAAGCCTTGTTTTCCAGCAAGGGCGTTCCGTGCATATATGTGGGCTGGACAAAATATGCTGTGCAGAACGGCATTGACGTTTCCCGCCTTGGGGAAGAGGAATGGTTAATCCGGAGCATTGGCGATAACCTGGTTCTGACTGGCGGACGGCCGAGAGGAACTATGTACGCCGTCTATGAGTTCCTGGAAAAGCAGGTCGGCTGCCACTGGCTGGACAAGGACACGGAAATTGTGCCATCCCTTCCTCAGTTATCTATAAGTAAACTTGATGTCAAAGGCAAACCGTTTTTCTGGCAGAGGGAAGTAATTGGAATCGCGGGATGCACAAATGAGCAATGGCAGTTCCTCCTTCGCAATAAAAACTGCCGATATGACTTGCTCGGTCGCGACACGTTAACCTACCCGCCTGCCGGTATGTTTTACCAGTTGTCGGGCTATCCCCGGAAGTCGCATTCTTTTTCCTATTTCGTCAACGCCAAAGATTGGTTTGCCTCGCATCCGGAATATTTTTCAATGGATGCCAACGGTAAGCGGATACCTGCATATGATGAGGGTGGCCCAGGTCAGCTTTGCCTGACTAATCCCGATGTCCGCCGCCTGACAAAAGCGAAATTAAGGGAATTCATTGCGAAGGATCGGGCCGAGGCTGCCCGGAAGGGATGTCCCCCCCCCAAGGTTTATGCGATCAACCATAATGACAAATACGATGCGCATTGCAAATGCGCCACTTGCCAGGTGATTGCCAAAAAAGAAGGAGGCGAGAGTGGTCCGCTGATTGATTTCATAAATGAAGTGGCAGAGGATATCGAAAAAGATTATCCAGATGTCCTTGTCAGCACACTCGCTTACAATTTGACTTCCACCCCTCCCAGAACTATCAGGCCGCGGAAAAACGTCATTATTGGTTGGTGTGACGTATATGTCGTGAGTGATATGCTCCGCCCTCTCAGCGATCCGCTCAACAGCAGGAACTACAAGGAGCTTGCCTCATGGAGCAAGGTGGCGCCGCGACTGGCAATCAGTGACGACTATTGGAGCCCGTTCGGTTATTATTCGCATTTCCCTGCGCCATACAGCATGATTCAGTGTCTAGGGCCGGACATCCGGTATTTTGCGGATTGCCACTCTGAAAGTTTTTTTGCGGAATCCCAAGATCATCTGGAAGCGGGGGAGCATTTCACACCTCTCAAGTTCTGGCTGGCCTATCAATTGCTAGTCAACCCGTATCAGCCTGCTGAGCCTCTGATCAAGATCTTCATGGATGGCTACTACGGAAATGCGGCGTCTGCAATGCATGATTATATGGACTATTTGCATAGGCGCATATTGGAAGAATCCGTCCCGCAGGTGCTGCGAGAGGCGCCTCATATGCTCAAATACCTTGATCTGAACTTCTTCATCAAGGCCGAGAAGTTTTTCGATGAGGCGGAATTGCAGGTTAAAGCTGGAACTCTGGAATCACGGCATGTCAGAAAAGAACGTCTGATTCTGGACGGGGCGTTGCTCCTCCTGTGGCCCTGGCTGGAACGGCGTTTGAAACCGGATGAGAAAATGCCGTTCGACCATGAAACCGTATTGAAGCGTTATGATGAATATTGGCGGACGCATCAATACTACTCGCTTTTTTATTCCAAGGAATCCAAGGCGTACTCCCAGGAAGGTAAATTGCGGGAAAAAGTGGTCGGTCTTCTACGCGACCCGAAACTGCCGGAGCCCTTCAATAAGTTGCCTATACGTGAGACGGCCGATTTCAACTGGCTTACTTTTGCACAATATTCGCCTGCCGTAAATTTCATTGATGACGCGGATGCAGCCGGAGGCATTGCGGCGGAACCTGCGGCGATGTCCGCCATTCAGGCCGCAGAGAAAAGCGGAGATAAGCCTGCAGGCGGTTCCTTCTTTGACAAGCCGTTGTCTTTCGGAGCGACTGGCGGGAGTACCGTCACCCTGAAACCTGGGGATATCCCGCAGGACGGCAAGTATCATCTTCACAAGATCGGCTGGGTAGATGTCAAGCCTGGAACCGTGGTGTGGGCACTTGAGGGCAAAAGGTTGAGCGTGAACGTGGATCGCCTGTTCGTTCCAGGGGCGGAAACACCGGATGCCAACGCCTGGATCGCGTATGTTTCGCTGAAACTTAAAGGCCCGGCTTACGTGAAAAATTCGGCTGAACCTAATGGAGTCTGGATGGATCGGGTTCTGCTTGTGAAACCGCAGAAAGGGGAGGAGATTGATGCGGTGGAACTGGCCCGCAGGGCTGAAGCGAAGCGCAGACAGGAGCTTCGACCGTCTATTGCTGTCCCGCGTCTGCCGGAAAAGGCCGGCGGCGATCCGCTCAAGGTCAATTGGGGCGGCTCTGTGGGCCTTGGCGTGTTCTACACCATTTCAGGAACGCCTGAGACTCAAAGAATATCGGTCAAACTTGCTAACGACGGTGAGTATCTGTATGTCCAACTTGAGGATAAGCTTGATCCTAGAATAACATTGAAAAGCGTAGCGGATGTTTTTTCCGGTGATGATTGGGAATTGCTGATTGCCGCAAAACGCGAGATACCATATCGTCAGATTGCAATAAGCCCGGAAGGCAAGAGCGTGGAATTGGCTTACGGTGAACCCGGCTGGGAAAGTGGCGTAAAGATGATTTCAGACATCGGCGTTGAAGCGTGGAAGGTAAGCTTGGCATTTCCATTGGAGCGCCTGGTGCCGGGCGGAATCAGTCCAGGGCAGTCGGTTTATGTGAATGTTTTGCGAGGAGGGAAAAAAGCATTTATATGGAGTCCGCTCTGGGGAGACAAGTTCCATACATTGGAGCATTTCGGGGAATGGAAACTGAAATGACAAGTTTTTTATGTTTATTTTTTTAGAAACAAAAAGAAAGGGAGGAGAATTATGAGAAACGTCAGCAGTTTGATTGCCATAGAGGATTCTAAAAGTCGCAACTCGTTGCGCCGCAACATGTTCACATTAATCGAGCTCTTGGTGGTGATAGCTATCATAGCGATCCTTGCCGGTATGTTGTTGCCCGCCCTTAGCAAAGCCAAGGACACGGCAAAAGCCTCAACCTGCAAGAACAACCTGAAGCAGTTAGGTTTGGCTTGGTTCATGTACGCTAACGACTACAATGATTATGTCCTGCGTTATGATTCGGCAAAGGATATATCTATAACAACGGCCGCGCTGGCCTGGCATGAATATCTGACCCTGTCTGCCAATGCCATTCCAGTTAGCAGACTGGGTTCCATATATACGAGTCCGATTCTGAGTTGTCCTTCCGATCCAACTCCCGATGCTATTTTTGCGAACAGTTATAATTATTATTTGAGTTATAGTTACAATTGGGGCATGGGCAACGGCAACACGGCAACTCGGACATGGAAAGGCTATCAGAGAATAACTCAGCCTAACCCATTATCAGCATATACTCTGGTTTTTGCAGATAATACTAAGTATTTATATATCACAGGGAACCCCAGGGCTATGCGCTTTTTCAATCCCGGCACTATGGACAAAGGAAGATTTCGCATTCATGCTGGCGGTATGAATGCGACTTTTCCAGACGGGCATGTGGAGACCATAAACCAAGTGATGGGAGGATATGATGGCAATTGGGAGATGAACCTTTGGAACTATACAGCTGAAACTGTGAAATTCTATAAATGAGTATGCATTAGGCCGGAGACACAACAGGGTTTTTTGCAATTATTTTACAGGAGAAACAGAAAGGAAGGGAGACTTATGAAAACCGTAGGCGTCATGGGCCTGCTCGACTCAATAGTTAATGATGGGAATCAATATCAATGGCATACAATATATTCAACAGTTGCGGACATCGCGCTTAATGGGCATCATCATTTGTGCCACTATGGACGCGCCAACACCTGGTTTTTCGACTAATATGCGGAACCTATCAACATCGCTGGTGTCGCTGCTCTCATAAAGGACGCAGTGGTATTGCCGGCCAACACCGTCGTTTACGCGCTGTCGGGAAAATTTGTAACTGTTACACGGAATATCTAATATATGAAAAGTATCGTGATTATTGGTTTCGGCGGAATGGGGAAACGGCATGCCCTTGATATGGAAGAGTTCACTGGCCGCAAAATTCATGTGGCGGCAGTATGTGAACCGGACGACAAAAGATATGCTCAAGGCTGCGAATGGTTGAAAAGCTCCCCTAAAAGATTCACAGACATAAAAATGATGCTGGACGAAATACGTCCTGACGGAGCAATAATTGCATCGCCTAATTTTACCCATTGGGATAGCCTGAGTCACTTCAAAGGCAGGAATATTCCGCTGATCATCGAAAAACCGTTGGACAGCACGATGGATAAAATCTTTGAGATAGTCCGTTTTGCCGAATCCTATATTGCTCCGATAATGGTGCATCATGTAATGCGCTATTCCCCCATTGTAAGGAAAGCCAGACAGCTCATGGAACAGAATGTGCTGGGCAAAGTGTGTTCCTTCCAGTTTCAGCAGACAACCCATGGCGCCCATTACCATAATTTCCGCAGGACAATGGCCACCGGCGGCGGACAGTTGCTTGAGAAAGCAACCCATGATTTCGACATACTCCTGCATTTGATTCAGTCTAGACCCAAGCGTGTAGCTGCTATCTGCAAGCAGCAGTATTTCGGAGGTGATCGTCCTGACGATCTGCGTTGCAATGACTGCCCGGATATCGGAACCTGCCAGCAAAGAGACAACTACCCCAGGGAAAAGTCAGATACTCTCTGCACGGACAATATGTGTGTTTTCGCAAAATGCGTGGATGTACCGGACAATGAGCTTTGCATGATCGAGCTGGACAACGGTGTTTTCGGTTCCTATTCAAATACGTATTTTGTCTGGGGCGGGTACTTCTTTTCCAGAGTGTATCAGATAACTGGGACAGAGGCGGTGATGCGGATTTGCTTCACTATGCCTCATCCGGAGAAGGATCACTATGACGGCAAAATCGAAGTATATGGGAACAAAGGCTGGTATGAAAAATATGAGTTCGACTATGAAAAACGGATTCATTATAATGGTGCGCCGGGAGTGGCCGCGCATTTCCATGAACTGCTACTGGACAATGCCGCCAAGCCGTATTCGCCCGTAAATGAGGCGTTTGCGGCAGAATTAATCGCCATCGCCGCATATAAAGCCAATGACGCGGGGACATTCGTAAATGTACGCGATATGCTGCCCGGAGACATAAAGGCGTTTTTTGAAAAGACATTTTTACTGTGATGAACACATGAAAACATTTCCCCTGCTTGAGATAGACCTTGACAAGATCCAGGCTAACACTGCGGCAGTGGTAGGCTTTTGCGCCGCGCACGGGATCTCCGTTGCCGGTGTAGTCAAGGGAGTTTGTGGATCACCCAAGGTGGCACAGGCGATGCTTGCCGGTGGTGTAAAACAGATCGGCGACTCCCGCATCACCAACTTGGCGCGGCTTCGGGATAATGGAATCAACAGCAGTCTGCTAATGCTCAGGATCCCGATGTTGAGTCAGGTGCCGGAGGTTGTCAGGTTCTGCGATGCAAGCCTGAATTCCGAACTCAAGGTGATTGAGGCATTGGGACTGGAAGCGGTCCGCTTGGAACGGTGCCATGGAATCATTCTGATGATTGATTTGGGCGATCTGCGCGAGGGGGTGATGCCATCGGACGCTCCTTACATATCGGAAAGGATCATGGAGATTCCGGGCGTGAACCTGAAGGGAATTGGTACAAACCTAACCTGCTACGGTGGCGTGGCACCCTCGGTCGAGAATTTGGGTGTCTTGGCTGAAACCGCGGCGGTGATTGAGAAACGGATCGGACGGAAACTGGAGATCATTTCCGGAGGGAACAGCAGCAGCCTGTCCCTAATTATGTCGGGCGGCATTCCGTCTGGCATCAACCACATCCGCATCGGCGAGGGCATACTTTTGGGGCAGGAGACACTTCACTGCGACGCCATCCCCGGCACGGTGCGGGACTCATTCCTCTTCAAGGCGGAGGTAATCGAAGCCGGACGGAAACCGTCGGCACCGATAGGGGAAATCGTAAGGGATGCTTTTGGCGGTACACCGTTTTTTGAGGACAGGGGCATACGGCGGCGCGCCATTCTCGGGGTTGGGCGTCAGGATATCAGGGTCGAAGGACTCAAACCGCTTTTGCCTGGGGCCCAGATTCTGGGTGCCAGCAGCGATCACCTGCTGGTTGATGTCGAGGACTGCAAGGATCTGGTCAAGACCGGCGACGTGATGTCTTTCCGTTTAGAATACAGCGCGTTGCTCAGTGCCATGACATCCGAGTATGTGTGCAAGGATTATGTGCATAAGAGACCAGATGCTGTGATACAGAGCGTCACCCTCATCAACGCACCTGTCAGTGCCGGTGCCAACATGCCGGGCGCGGAGATGGCGCCTGCGGCGCTGCTGCGGCAGAACTTGGCGGAAAAACTTACGGATTGGGGATATGAATCAGTAACACCCTCTGGAACTGTTGCTGTCGAAGTCTTTGACACTGCCGCTGAGTTTGATGTAAAATGCCGGATCGTGGCCAACGCTAACCTCACACTGGCGGGAGTTGTGGCGGAGAGTCTGCGCAATGGGGCATTTCCTTTGGTGCTTGGGGGTGACCGTACGGTGACTATCGGAGCGCTCCACGGAGTCAGGTTATCCGGGCGTAGTAATATCGGGTTGATCGCATTTGGCGCGTTTGCGGATTTCAATACGCCGGAAACGTCGGAAACAAAAAATCTTCACGGATTGACTATCTCCGCCTGTGCCGGGCAGGAGGAATGGTGCGAGTGCAAATGTGTGGAACAGGAGAACATCATTATCATCGGTCTACGTCAGGTTGACCGGCGTGAACGGGAGTTGCTGCGGAATTCGCGGCTCCAGGTCTTCAGCATGGAACAGATAGATCTTCTTGGCATGCGCGAGGTAATCTGTCAGGCCGTCGAACGGCTCACACATTGTACCGACGGCATTCATGTCAGTTTTTCTATGGATGCGATATCCCCGGAATACGCTCCCGGTGTGTCAATTCCGGTCGAAGGGGGCATAAGTCTCCGGGAAGCCCATTTGGCCATGGAAGTATTGTCAAGGTCTCACTTGCCCGTATCCATGGATGTCGTCGAACTCAACCCTGTTAACGATACCGGTGACAAGACGGCGAGGCTGGCAGTCGACCTGATAGGGTCGCTACTTGGAAAACGTATTATCTGAACAATCGCCAATTAAAGAGGTGGGCTAGTGTTTCAAGGAAAAAAAATGCTTGGGTTGGTGTTGGCGTTTATCGCCACGGCGTTCTGGGCGAGTTTTTATATTGTCAGCAGATATGCGTTCGGGGAGAATGATAAGGTTATTATAGACCCGGTTTTTTTCTCTTTTTTGCGGTTCATGTTTGCCAGCCTGTTCTTTCTGATGGTTCTGGGATGGCGTGGAAAGTTGGGCGACACGACGCGGGTGTTCAAGAAGAACCTTTGGATATTCGGTTTTCTGGCGGTCGCCGGCATCGTGGGAGAGGGAATCCTGGTCTTCTGGTCTATGAAGTACACAACAGCGGCCAGGAGCAGTCTGTTCGCCAATGCCTCTCCCATTTTTACCGTGTTGATGGCCATGGCGGTGGGCGAACGGTTGAATTGGCGGAAATCCCTCGGCATGGTGATTGGCTTTGCGGGAGCCGCAGTCGCGATAGTCAGTCGTGGCGGAGGGGACATGTATTTCTCGACTACGAGCATCCTGGGCGATCTGTTGGCGCTTGGATCCGGTATCTGCTGGGCGGCGTACACGGTGTGGGGAGCGGGTGTGTCGGAGAAATTCGGAAGCTTGGCAAGCACCTCCATCAGCATTATCCTGGGTACGGTCATAATCTTTGCCCTTGTCGTCTGCTGCGGATCTCCAATGGTCTGGAACTTCTCTTGGAAACTATGGTTGGCGATCATTTACCTCGGTGTGTGCGGAAACGGCATATCCTATCTGTGCTGGTTTGCTGCACTGAAGTATTTGAAGGCGGGCGAACTTGGTGCATTCGGTTATATCAGCGCGGCACTTACCGCTCTGCTATCCTTCACACTTCTGGGGGAGACGTTCACTGTCAGTTTCTTCCTTGCCATGGGTGGTATTATTTTCGGGGTCTACCTAATGATGGAGAAACTGCCTGAAAAGGCTGGCAAGGGATTTTCTCTTCCAACGGATTAAACTGAAAGATGCAAATTATGGATATTTTCTCGATTGATTTCCCTTTGTTGAGGCCTCATTGCGGAATCCCTCTAGGCAACGGTAGCATGGGTGTTTTGGTATGGGGTGACGAAAGCAGACTTTGTCTGACTGTAAATCGCTCGGAATATTGGGATCACCGGCAGGGGGAATGTGTTCTGCCAGGACAATCTTACAAAGACCTGATTGAAATTTACGAAAACCCCGACCCTTTAAGCGATCCGGACGAGAGCTTTGTTCACAAAACAATGCCGATAAATCATGCAAAGGACGGAATCAGATGGGTTCCAACTCGGCTCCCGGTTGGAAGATTTGAACTGATTTTAAAATCAGGATTCAGTCTGCATAAGGCGATATTGGAGTATGATTCCGGAGCGCTTGTCATAAATGCGGGAGATGCGGAACTGCGAATTTCGCAGAGTTTGAAGAGTCATATTCTTCTGATCGAGGATACTAAGAACATCGTTGTAGGGATAAAATGTCGGCCTGCATGGGAATGGGTTGGCAAAACTCTTGCCAAAGTAGGATTTGACGCGCCCGAAATATTGAACGGGAGAAATAGATATGGCTGGCGGCAGTCATGTCCGGAGGATCCCGGCATTACCGCGCTTTGCAGAAAGACTTCTTTCGGCTATTCGCTTACATTGGATTTGGACGGTGAACCCGCTGCTGCCGTCGAACCGGAAGCTGTCAAATCCGAGACGGCGACATGGTGGGGAAAGTATTGGAGTGAAGTTCCGGAAATCAGTATCCCTGATGTGTTCCTGAACAAATTCTACAAATTTGCAATGTATAAATTCGCCTGCGCAACCTATCCGGCGGGAGCCGCCTGCTCTCTTCAGGGACCATGGCATGAAGAGTATCAGATGGCGCAGTGGAGCGGCGATTACCATTTTAACGTGAACATCCAACAGATATATACGCTGGCGTTTTCGACCGGCAGATTCGAACATTTAATGCCTCTGTTTAACATGCTGGAATCGGAACCGTTCCAGAACATAATGCGCAACAATGCGAAAAACCTTTTCGGCATTGACGACGGATTACTTATGACTCATGCAGTTGATGACCGAGGAATGCAGTGCGGCGGTGTCGGTGCCGGGTCAGTACTGGATTTTGCCTGTGGCGGCTGGACCGCTCAGCTTTACTGGCTTTATTACAAATATACTCTCGACAGGGATTTCCTTAAAAAAAGGGCTTACCCATTCATTTGCGGAATCATGCGGGTTCTCGAGGAATCGCTGGAGGAATATAACGGACGGATTTCAATACCTCTCAGCATTTCAGCCGAATACGGCGTCGAATTTGATATTAACAGGCCTGGCCGCAATTGGGACAGAAGAACAGGTCGCAATCCGTCGTATCAGCTGGCTTGCGCGCATATGCTGGCCGATATCCTTTTGGACTGCAGCCGGATACTTGGAGTTGAGCCAAAACCTGTTTGGGTTGACATGAAGAAAAGGCTGCCAAAATACACTCTGACTGGTGCTCCTGACGAAGAGCGTATCGCGATATGGGAAGGTCAGGATCTGGATGTTTGCCACCGTCACCACTCTCATCTGGCCTGTATTTACCCATTTGATTCACTGGGCGAATGGGACGATGAGGATAGGCGAATCATTGAGAATTCCATTGATCACTGGATCGCAATAGGAATGGGGGAATGGAGCGAGTGGTGTTATCCCTGGGCGGCGATCATACAGGCGAGACTGGGATTCCGCGAAGCGCCTGCAGTATTATTGGGCATCTGGAAAGAATTATTCGTCAACGAAGGCTGGGCGACAGTGTATCTTCCAAAATTCAGAGGCCTTTCCGCGCTTCGCCGCGCAGACATGCTGAAACCGAAAGATACTTCCGAAATAATGCAGCTTGACGGTACAATGGGAGGAGCGACCGCAATTCTGGAAATGCTGGTGCATCAGAAGGGTGACACAGTTTATGTTTTTCCCGCAGTTCCAATTCAATGGAAGAATATTTCGTTTAAAAATGTTTGCCTGCCCGGCGCTTTTCTTGTTGGGGCAAAACGCAAGAACGGTCAAATTGAAACTATCAGCGTAAAAAGCTTGAAAGGCGGACAACTAAAAATAAGGTTTGGCGGGCATCCTACAAAGATTGTTGATTTCAATCCCGGAGAAGAGAAACTTGTTTTGTAGTATGTAAGGAAACGGTGTCAGTCTGTTTAACACATTGATTGGGTGTTGGATAAATGCCAATCTGGCAGGTTGCAGTTCTATAAAAGGCTTCACGAAATTAGGGGGATAACAACATGACTAATAAAATAATTGAAGAAATGAAATCAAGACTTATTTTTGATGAGAACAAGGTTCCTCTTTATACAGTGCCTTCGGCACTCATTACCCCTGGTAAAAAAAATGTGACTACTGCCTTTGATTGGGTTAACTATCAAAGAAAATATATTCTTAATCTATTTGAAGATTGCATGTATGGGACTGTTCCGGGCCGTCCAGATTCTGTTGTTTTTGAACTGCTGAGTCTTAAGAATAACGCCTTGGACGGGTTGGCTATCCGCAAGGAAGTGCGGATTCACTTCATGATGTCAAATGGCAAGTCACACAAGATGGATCTGCTTTTGCATCTGCCGAAAAAAGATAAATTGCCGGTTCCCGTATTTCTCGGACTTAACTTTGAAGGCAATGCATCCGTAACTTACGATAAAGATATTCTCCTTTCTGAAAATAAGCATGTCTCTGATCCCCATCCTCCTTCGGACCGTTATTATATGCCTCCAGTCGATGAATCGACCAGAGGTGATCAATTTGCCAGATGGCAGTTGAAAAGTGTGATTCAAAGGGGATATGCCAGCGCCACCGTTTATTACGGCGATATTTTCCCTGATTCTCCATATGGTTTTAAAGACAGCATATTTGCGCTGTTCCATGATGATAAAGAACTTGAAAAAAAAGATAAAACTTTCGGAGCGATAGGTGCTTGGGCCTGGGGCCTGTCCCGTGCGATGGATTATATTGAAAGTGATCCCTCATTGGATGGCGGGCGAGTTATAGTTCACGGGCATTCCCGCCTTGGCAAAGCGGCACTTTGGGCTGCTGCCAACGATCTGCGTTTCGCATCAGTCATTTCAAATAATTCAGGCTGTGCCGGCGCGGCATTCAAAAGACGCTGTTTCGGAGAAAATATCGAATGGCTTTCATATTGGCGTCCATACTGGTTTCACCATAATTATCAGAAATTCAGCCGTAGAGAAGACACGTTGCCTGCAGATCAGCACATGCTAATCTCGCTTATCGCACCGCGCCCCGTTTATGTTGCCAGTGCAGAAGATGATCCTAACGCAGATCCGAAAGGCGAATTCCTGTCGCTGGTCTATGCCGCTCCTGTTTATAAGCTTTTTGGCAGTAAGGGTATTAATACTGATATTATGCCTGAAGTAAATACTCCAGTTCATGCTGATTTAGGATACCATATTCGTTCCGGGCCTCATGACCTGACTGAAGTTGACTGGAAATATTTCCTTGATTTTACGGACAAGTATTTCCGTTGAAAACACAAGATTTGATTTTTAAGATACTAGGTTTTTCCCTTTGAGAAAAATCCGCCCCTGGCGCGATGAAATGCCGGGAACGCCGACCGTCTGGTCGGCTCTTAAAAACAGCCAAGCAGACGCTTGGCGTTCCCAGGTTGGGACATTCGCCAAAAACATTTGGCGAAAAAATTGTAAGGGGCTAAGTCGAACTCAAAAGGGTAGGCAATCGATAAATATTCTTGTGGCATTTGGGGTCGTACGGGATCTGGCGTGGGAGAGTTTTATCCAGTATCCTAAAAACTCTGCGAATTTCGCGTCTTCCCTTTGCGATCTTCGCGGTTAGGATTCAAGGCCTTTAGCTGAGATTAAGACGCTGAGTGCGCAAAGGGAAGAAGAGAGGCAGAAGTGGTGGAAATCTAAAAATACACATGGTATGAAAAAATCATGGTAATAAAAAAAGAACCGGTGCCTCCTGAAGACTGGCAGTTTGTAGATGAGCTTAAAGCCCCGAGACATTATAGCTTAAGATGGGGGCGGACTAAAAAGGAAAAAGATGAAGCCGATCTTTCGCCTTTCGCGCCTGGGCTTGTCCACGTTCGATCCGGAAAATATGGCTCAATTAGAGGGAGAATCAGTTGGATAAAAGAAGTCGAATGAATATAAATCAGACAGCCTCCTCAAATACTGAGGGTGTTCATTCCGGTGGTAAAACTTATCATTGCGGAGCCTTGACCTATACGAAATTCGGGCTTGCCGCCCTTTTCGCATGGTTGCTCTGGGGGGATTTCTGCTACACCATGATGGAAGCCGTGGTGCCGAGCATTGTCCCCTTGAAATTGAAAGCACTGAACTGTCCGAACTGGATGATGGGAATGATTCTGACCACCATTCCGGGGGTTTTGGGCATTTTCGTAGGCCCCTGGGTCAGCTTCAAGAGCGACCGTTACCGCAGTAAATGGGGAAGGCGCATTCCCTTTATCATCTGGACGCTGCCGTTCCTCTGCATAAGCCTGGCGCTGCTGGGCTGGAGTGACAGCATCGCAGGCTTTCTACAGGGGAATTCAACTTTCCTGCGGCAATTTGCCCCCGCCACTGTTACTATTGCCGTGATTGCGCTCTTCCTTGCAATGTTCCAGTTTTTCAATGCGTTCGTCAATTCCGTCTTCTGGTATCTTTTCAACGACATCGTTCCGCCGCAGTTCCTTGCCCGCTTCCTGGGGATATTCCGGATTGTCGGCACCGGTGCCGGCGCATTGTACAACTATTTCATTTTCCAATATGCGGAAACAAACATGCGGGAGATATTCACTGGAGCGGCAATGCTTTATTTTGTCGGCTTCGGTATTGTGTGTTTCATGGTGAAAGAAGGTGAATATCCGCCGGTTGAGGGCGAGACATGCAAGGACAACAGGAAAACAGGGGGATTGAAAGTTTTCTTCAAAGAAAGTTTCACCAATAAATTCTATTGGATAATATTCCTGTTCTCAATATTCCAGAGTGCAGGGACAAGTTCTATAGGGGCATTCATGGTTTTCTATTTAGTGGATATGGGGCTCTCCCTTAACCAGATTGGCAAAATGAACGCCATTGGCGGTATTGCAGGTCTGCTGGCAATGTATTTTGCCGCAATTTTCATTGACCGCTGGCATCCCATCCGGGTGCTGACATACTCGTGCGTGTTTTCAGTCCTGGGATATGTCATGGGGCTTGTCTGGCTTTTCGTGACCCTTCCCTCTAATTTCTTCTTCTGGCTGTGCCTTGGCGGAGGATTGATTTTGGTGTTCCAGTCGGCTCTGCTCGGAGGATGTTACATGCCATTCTACATGAGAGTTTTCCCGCAGTCAAGGTTCGGACAGTTCTGTTCTGCGATGTCCATGATAAGGACGCTTGTGTGCATAGGGACAGGCATGCTTGCCGGCCTTTTCATAGATCTGATGAAATATCTGCACAATGGTTCCGACTTTGCCTATCGTTATATTTTCCTGTGGTTCAGCGTTGGAAGCGTCATATATACCATTTTCATCATCATTGCATATCGCGAATGGTACCGGCTGGGAGGAGACGCCCGTTTCCATCCACCTGCCCCATGGGATCCAAAGGGGGTCGAGGAAATGCCTATCGTGCCTACTGTAGGCCCGCAGTCACGCTGGCTGGATGTTACGTTTAAACTGTTCAATGCGATCATGTACCTGTCGGTATTCTTAATCCCGGTCCTGATGTGCTGGATGTACTATAAACACGCAATGGTTGCGTTTGCATGGCACGCTTTTCTGCTCCTGCCGCTCTCCCTGGCAGCATGGATTTACTGGAAAATCATCGAGAGGGGGATTCGCCGCGACATTGCCAGCGCACGCAACAACGAACCGTTGCGGAATGGGATTCCCCATCACGGCGTATTGATCATTACAGCAATCAAATTCCTGCTGGCCCTGGGTATATGGATATGCCAGGTTCTGATGGCCGTCAATCTGAATATGGAATCCGGCGCGATCGTATTTACTGCGGCTAATTTGATAACAAATTTCATGCTGGTGGGAAGCGTCCAGCTTCTGTGCAGGATAGAGAGGGGATTCTCAGTGAAAATAGACCAGAAACCGTTGGAGACGGCGTAAGATAAACTTATATGATGAAATCAAAAAGGGAAGGAGCTTTTTGCGCCGAACGGAAAACTGGATGAGAAAACTGTTTCCAAGTTATGCTATGCATCGAACACTGTGGGACAGCTCAGGGGCAGATCCGGAATATTTTCAAAATGGGTGTTTTTAAAAACATGATTAATTGAACTCAAAATGTTTTCGAATATAGGCTATATTCATGTTCTATGGGATGGGTCTGTTTTTTATTTTAATAAATTCCTCCTTGAATTTATTCAAATGAAAAACTATAGGCATTCCTGGACATGCATGCAGCCCTGCATCATGTTGGCAATGCTGATAAGATGCAACAATCTTGCGTAAAGATGCAATCAGAAATAATTGACTTGAATAATATTTTATGATACTGTCGCGGATAAACAAAAGAGGTTCCCATAAGAACAGACATCCATGGGATGCATGTGAAAACAGTCTTTCAAAAAAGGAAAATACAAAATGAATACATCATTTGAAAAAATTCTGAAGGAAGTCAATATCCTCTGGCTGATGGAGAATTCCAGGAAGCTGATGGATTTGGAAGTCGGGCAGACGTTTGATCATTATCACGCGGCTGCGAAGTTCACTGCCAAACTCATAAAAGAGGCCGGACTTGAAAACTGTGAGACAATCGAGTTCCCCGCAGACGGGAAAACTGTCTATCAGGATAAACGCATGCCGCTGGCTTGGCGTGCAAGCGTCGGAAAACTGACCATTAAGAAATCATCGGTCCCGTTTGAGAATCCTGTGGTCGCCGACTACAAACGCCATCCGTTTCATCTGGTCAAGGGATCCGTGTCGACTCCTGCCGGAGGACTGAATGTCCGGATAATCACCGAAGATCAGCTTTTTGCCGGACAGAATGCAGAAGGCGCACTGGTCATGATAAATCCGTTTACACGGCCTCGCGCAAGCATATTAACCCCCGCCCTCGACCTTGGCGCAATCGGACTGGTTACGGATAATCTGACCGGCAGGTATGACACGCCGCGCGGGATTCAATGGGTGACCGCATGTACGGAAGGCAGAAACTGGCACGTCCAGTCTGATGACCGTCCGTTCATATGTTTCAGCGTCAGCCCTGAAAACGGAGACCAGATCAGAGCCGCCGCCGGAGCCGGAGAAGTCATTGCCCATGTGGAATGCGACGGAGCAAGATACAAAGGCACTGTGCCGGCGGTTACAGCGCTGATTCCCGGGAGGCGGAAAAAGGAATTATGGATATTTTCCCATCTTTACGAGCCTATGATCGATGATAACTCCAGCGGGGTGGTCGGCTCAATAGAGATAGCCAGGATCATCAAAAAACTTGTCGATTCCGGTGAAATCCCGCCACTGGAATTTTCCCTGCGGCTGGTATTCACCATGGAATTCTACGGATATGCGGCATTCGCGGAAAAAATGATCGCAGGGGGCGGACACAAGTCAATCGGCGCGATAAACACCGACAGCTTCACAGGCGATAAACTCAAAATATTGCTGGCACCCCCGGGCACGCCGTTTTACGGCAATTGTCTGATGGAGAAAATTGCCGATGAATACAAAGGGCAAACCGATCCGATGATACTGGATGTAGTCCAGCAGGGAATGTATATGGATGACATGTTCTTAAGTGACTCCACCATGGGGATCCCGACATTGTGGGCTCTCGGCCAAGTTAAATGGTGGCACAACTCCGAGCAGAAGATAGACATTTTGTCGCCATTGGGTTTTTCCCGGATTGTCGCACTTATCGGATCCTGGGTGGAATCCGTCCTGACCATCAACAGTGAAACTCTCCCCCTTGCGGTTGCCGAGGCTTCCTCTTATGCAAAGAAACATCTTCTTGACGAGGCGAAACGGATTCTCAACGCCCATGCTTCAGGTGAATTGAGAGTCGCTTCCGGCATCACCGGAGAAATACGGGAACGCATGAAACACCGGATGAAATTGGAGGCCGACCGCCTGTCCGATTTCCGCGAAATATGCGATTCGCCGCTGATTGGAAGGCAAATTAAAAGCCTTGAGTCTGAAACACAGGACATTATCGCCGACATCGAACGGCAAATTAAAAATATCGCCGCCCCGGCAACAGGCGTTAAGAATGACAAGTGGTTTGACTATGCCGCTACAATTGTTCCCGGCCGTGCAACTCCCGGACTCCCCTATGACCTGATTGCCGCCCCCAAGGAGGAACGGGGTCCACAGCCCGACGGTATCATCTATGGCCCGTTTGCAAATATCTTATCAAACATGGACGGCAGGAAAAATCTCCAGAGCCTCGTCCGGGAGGCGGAATGGGAGGTCTGCACAGTTATCGCCCCACCCATGTTAAAGAAATATATAACAGCGATTTCAAACCTGACAGATTATGGCTACCTGAAGACGAAATTTAAAAATACGTTGAAGAAAAAAGATATCGCCGACGCCATCCGTAAAACCGGAATCAAAGAGGGAGACCTGGTATTGGTGCATTCCGCACTGTCCTCGTTCGGCAGAATCGAGGGAGGCGCGGATACGGTCATTGACGCCATCCTTGAAACCGTCGGACCAAAGGGAACCGTACTGTTCCCGACATTCAACGTGTCATTCATATATTTCGAGGGCACCATCAATAGAAACCGGAAATACCGCCCGTTTGATAAAAATGATCCGTCACAGGTGACTGTCGGAAAAATCCCGCAGGCTTTCCTGAAAAGAAAAGGCGTGCGCAGATCGGAACATCCCTCGCATTCCGTAGCCGGAACCGGACCGCTGGCGGAAAAATGCCTCTGCGGGCATAAGGAGACAGATTCGCCTACCGGGAAAAACAGCCCCTTCGCCAAATTGCTTGATTTCAAAGGGAAGATCCTGCACTTCGGCAGCGGTCTGGGAACTACGACATTTCTGCATTTCCTCGAAGATGAATTGAATCTTTCCTATCTCGGAAATGCAGTTTGCAGGATAAAAGATCCCGGCGGGAAAGTCCGTTCGGTGATGGTTCCGAACCATCTGCCCGGACATCGGGATTTCTACGGTTCCAACGCCGAGAACTGCAAGTTTTTCAAAAAGGCTAAATCCCACGGGCTGAAAATAGGAGAAGTCTCTTTGGGGATTGGCAAATTGCAGTCCGTAGAGGCGGAAAAACTTAATGAAATCGGTATTCCGATCATACGGCAAGATCCGAATATTCTCCTTTGCGACAGCGAAGAATGCATTTTCTGCTCGAAAGGCAAGATCCGTCAATATTGAGAGAATTGGTTCTTTCTCAAATTGACTGGGTTGCTCGGTTAATATCCGATATCCAATTATTTTCATGTTTGGATATTCACCGAACAACCCACTCGGCCACTTGGCCACTTGGCCACCAGTCAAACACCAATTTCTCCATTATTTTTTCTCGTGTGCTTGTCTTGGGATTTCCTTTGGCTATATTGAAAAACCCTATGACCAATTTATGATTTGAAATAATTTTAAGGAATAAGATAAAAGTGGGATCAAATACATTCTTCGATGTTGGAGCGGAAATATGGAACAGGAAATATCGCTACGAGGGTTCAAACGGTGTTCCAGAGGATAAGACAGTGCAGGAAACCTGGTCCCGGGTCGCCAGGGCGGCCGCCGCAAGGGAAAAGGATCGGAAATTATGGGAAAAGAACTTTTTTGAAATCCTGAGCGGCTACCGGTTCCTTCCCGGCGGAAGGATCCTTTCAAATGCCGGGACCGCGCGCTCCGCGGTGACGATGTTCAACTGCTATGTGATGAACAGGATAGATGACTCCATCGAAGGCATTTTTGATGTTGTCAAGGATTCGGCGGTAACGCAGAAACAGGGGGGCGGAGTCGGATTCGATTTCTCAACGCTCAGACCGGCGAATTCGCATATCAAGGGATGCGAGGCTAAATCTTCCGGCCCCATAAGTTTCATGCAGGTTATGGATTCGACCTGTAAAACCATCATGAGCGCGGGACAGCGCAGGGGCGCACAGATGGCGGTACTGAGATGCGACCACCCGGATATCGAGGAATTCATCACCTCCAAGCATAAGGATGGAAATCTGCGGATGTTCAATCTTTCCGTAGCCGTAACCGATAAATTCATTAAAGCGGTGAAGAATAAGGAAAAATGGGATCTCGTTTTCAACGGAAACGTGTATAAGACATTGAGCGCAGTCGACCTGTGGGAACTTATCATGAAGTCCACATACGACTACGCCGAGCCGGGATTCATCCTGATCGACAGGGTGAACCAGATGAACAACCTCCACTACTGCGAGGATATCTGCGCCACCAACCCCTGCGGAGAACAGCCGCTCCCCCCGTACGGCGCGTGCCTCCTGGGTTCGGTCAACCTGACACAATTCGTCAGCAATCCGTTCACGGCAAAGGCGAAAATAGATTTCAGCGGAATTGAGCAGACTGTCAGAACAGCCGTGCGTTTTCTGGACAACATTGTGGAAATAAGCGGATATCCCCTGGAGAAACAGAAGATTGAGGCCATAGGCAAACGACGCATGGGGCTGGGCATAACCGGACTTGCTGACCTCCTGATTTTCATGAGGACGCGCTACGGCTCCACGGAGTCAGTCAAAATTTCTGCGGATGTAATGAAAACCATCACATATTCCGCATACGATGCAAGCATCGGACTTGGAAAGGAAAAAGGCGTCTTCCCGATGTTTGACTTTTCAAAATATCCCAAGAGCAAATTTGTTTCATCCCTGCCCAGGGAAATCCAGAAGGGCATTTCAAAATACGGCTTGCGGAATTCGCACCTGACATCTATCGCCCCGACCGGTACAATCAGCCTGTTCGCGGGAAACATATCAAGCGGAATTGAACCGGTTTTCGCACTGACCTACGACAGGAAAATCAGAAATACAACCGAGCAGGATTTCACAGTGGTTGAAGTTTCGGACTACGCCTATCGCAAATTCAAGAGCAAGAACAAGGACTCCAAGATTCCAGGTTATTTTGTCACCGCAGACCAAGTCACGCCTGAAGAGCATGTCAAAATCCAGGCCGAACTCCAGAAATATGTCGACAGTTCCATATCCAAGACCATTAATGTCCCCACCGATTATCCGTACGAGAAGTTCAAGGATATCTACATGTTCGCATGCGACCACGGTCTCAAAGGCTGCACGACATTCAGGCCTTCGGACAAGATCGCGGGAATCCTGGTGAAAAAAGACGATGCCCCGAAAAACGGGAAGATCCCCGCTATTCCGGACCTGCCAAGGCCGAAAGAACTCGAGGGGACGACATATAAGATAAAGACCCCTCTTGCACCGGATGCGCTTTATCTTACAATCAATGACATCGTCGAGCCGGAAACCGGAAAAAGAAGGCCCTACGAACTTTTCATTAACACGAAGAATCTCCAGCATTTGAGCTGGATTGTGGCAATGACCCGTCTGATTTCGGCGGTGTTCCGGAAAGAGCCGGATCCCAGCTTTCTAGTGGACGAACTCAAAAGCATCTACGACCCTAACGGCGGATATTTTTCGGAAGGCAAATATATTCCCTCCCTGGCCGCCGATATCGGGCTTGTGATTGAAAAACATCTTACAAAAATCGGGATGATCAAGAAAAAGGAAAACGGCAACGGTGCGGCTCCCGCGCCGGAAACGACTGGGAAATCAAAAAAGAAGCAGGAGAAAACGGAAAACAAGAACTTGATGATATGCCCGCAGTGCAATGACAAGAGCCTTTACTATCAGGAAAACTGCCTGAAATGCCTGAGTTGCGGATACAGCAAGTGCGGATAAAATCCGCACTTGCGGATTTTATGTCATTAACAATTTACAACTTATAATTTGAAGCCTGGAAATGTTATACTATTTAACTGATCTTGACACTTATTTCGGTCCGTTGCGGCTTTTTCAATATGTAACGTTCAGGGCGGGGGGTGCAGCCATTACGGCTATGCTCATCGCATTGTTCTTCGGGCCGTTTACGGTAAGGACGCTGAAAAAACTCGGGACGGTCGCGCCTTCGCGTCTCAAGGGGCTTGTCCCCGACATGCACATAAATCCTGAAAAAGACAAAGTGCCTTCGATGGGGGGGATCCTCATCATTGCAAGCATTACCATCTCCACGCTTCTCTGGGCTCTTCCGTTCAACCCGCTTGTAACGGTTTTCCTGGTAACCCTTCTCGCTCTCGGCGGAGTCGGATTCTGGGATGATTACACAAAGGTCGCATTTGGCAGACGGGATGGGATTTCAGGAAAGTTGAAACTGTTCCTGCAGTTCCTCGTCGCTTTTGCCGCCGCCTGGTATCTCGATTCGCTCCCGGAAACACATCATCTTCTCAGACAGATCGTGTTTCCGTTCCAGAAAAGTCCGATTGTTGAAAACCTCCCGGCAATGATTGCCTTCGGATTCGCCGCACTGGTTGTGGTGGCGTGCTCCAACGCCGTGAACCTGACCGACGGCAAGGATGGGCTCGCCGTCGGCTGTTCCATCTTCTGCACTCTCACCTATGGCATATTCGCCTATATCTGCGGGCACAAGATATTTGCGGGATACCTGAATGTACCGTTCATTCCCGGATCCAGCGAGGTTGTTGTTTTCGCAGCCGCAATCATGGGCGCATGCATCGGATTCCTCTGGTACAACTGCCTTCCTGCGTCAATGTTCATGGGCGACACGGGAAGTCTTGCGCTCGGGGGGTCTATCGGTCTCATTGCAGTTCTGGTGAAACAGGAACTGCTCCTGGTGATCGTAGGAGGTGTATTCGTAGTGGAAGCCGTGTCGGTGATCATTCAGGTGATCAGTTTCAAGCTCTTCAAAAAACGGGTCTTCCTATGCACTCCGATTCATCATCATTTTGAAAGGCTTGGCTGGCCAGAGTCGCAGATTGTGATAAGGTTCTGGATAATCTCGGGAATACTCGCCCTCATTGGACTCGCAACTCTGAAATTGCGATGAAACAATCGGAAATCGGCAATTGAAAATAGAAAATGTAATCGTCCTCGGACTCGGAATCAGCGGCCGTGCCGCAGTTGAACTTGCCCTTGAAAAAGGGTTCAGAGTCTGCGCTTTTGATGAGAATGCCTCCCCGGAACTAGATGAATTCATGGAATCCCGCAGAGATCAGCGGCTTGATGTCCGGCTCGGATGGAAAAACGGAGAACTTCCCGGCGCAGACCTGATCGTCATAAGTCCCGGCATCGCTGACTCCTCCCCTCTCGGTCAAGCCGCAGCGAGAAGCAATATCCCGGTGATAAGCGAGCTTGAATTCGGTTTCGGATTTTGCAGAACCCCGATACTCGCCATCACAGGCACAAACGGGAAAACCACCACCACCGAACTCACCTGTCACCTTCTAAATTCCATCGGCAGAAAATCTGCCGTTTCCGGAAATATCGGCATCCCCCTCTCAAAATCCGTACTCGATCCGGACAAATGCGATTTTCTGGTAGTTGAAACCAGTTCCTTCCAGCTTGACGCCTCTGCCAATTTCGCACCTGAATCGGCCGTTCTTCTCAATATCGCGTCCGACCACATGAACCGTTATGAAACGGAGAAAGACTATGCGAAATCAAAATTCAGTATTTTTAAAAACATCAAGTCGCATGAAAATAAAATCATACGTTCAGATCTTCTGCCGTATTGGAACGAGTTCTTTCCAGGCGCGGAAAAACCGGTTGCATTCTCGTGCTCGGATGAAACTGCGGATTATTGTTTTGACAGGCGCGGAGAAATAGTAATCAGGGGGAAATCCTTTATGAGATTTTCTGAAACACAACTTCTGGGCGCACATAATGCTGAAAATCTGATGGCGTCTCTGGCCCTTGTTTTCTCTGTCGTCCCTGAACCGCCGCTGGATCTCCTCAAGAAAGGCGCCTGCGAATTTCGCACAGGATCGCACCGGCTGGAAATCGTAAAGAAGGCAAACGGGATCACTTATGTCAACGATTCAAAGGCCACCAATCCGGATTCATTGATGGTCGCACTTCGGGCCGTGGGGGCAAAAAAAAATGTCTGCCTGATCGCAGGAGGACTCGATAAGAATATGGACTTTTCATCAGTGCTGACGGAAAAAGAGAGGATAAAAACAGCTTTTCTTGTAGGAGAATGCAAAAATAAATTGGCAAATCTGTGGAAAAATGATATAAGTTGCGTAATATTTAAAACCTTTGAAGATGCCGTGATTGCCGCATGTGATGAATCTGAACCTGGCGATGTGGTTCTTTTGTCACCGGGATGTGCAAGCATGGATATGTTCAGAGACTATAAGCATAGAGGTCAAAGTTTTACTTCGATAATTAACAGGAGGTTTGAAAGTGAGTAAGAAGCGTATGGTTGTTTTGTTCGGGGTTGCAGCTGTTCATGTCCTTGCAATAGGAGCATTCAGCTTGACCGGTGGCTGTAAAACTCAGGAAGTATTGAAGGACAGGCCTTACATCCCGGCCCCGGCTGACGCGCCGGCAGTACAGCCTGTCACTCCCATGGTCGAGTCAATCGCTCCGGCAATTCCTGAGATAAAAATCGAATCGTTGAAATACACGGTTAAAAGTGGCGACTCTTTCTGGAAAGTGGCAAGAGAATACGGTGTCAGCAAGGAAGAACTTGCCGCCTATAACAAAATGTCCTTGCAGAAACCGCTCAAAATCGGTGCCACCCTCATGATTCCTCCGGGCGGAGCACCTGTTCCCCTTGAGAAGCTCGCCTCGCATGCCAAGACCACTCACGCCAAAGCGGCCGGAGCGACAGCCCGTCCGTCCGACGGCAACTATACGGTGGGGAACAATGATTCCCTCTGGAAGATAGCGGCAAAATACAACATTAAGACGGACGCACTCGCCGCCGCCAATAACATCGATCCGAAAAAACCTCTCCAGGTAGGACAGAAGCTTGTCATTCCTGAAGCTGGCGCTAATGCGGCAGTTGCCAAGGCGACCGCGCCCAAGGCTGAAAAAGGTGCTGATGCCGCTCTTGCCACTGCCGGATCTGTAAAAGCGGCTGCAGGCCCGAGCGAAGAGGAAAAACTCCTCAATGAACTCGAAGGCAAGTCCATTCCTTCAAGTTCAGCGGCAGGCATGAGTTCCGCAGCATCTTCATCGGTCGCCGCCACATATGCTGAGCATGAGGTTTCCGACGGAGACACCGTGGAAGACATTGCCGCCATGTACGGGCTCAAGACCGATGATATCAGAAAAGCCAATCCCGGACTTCCTTCAGATGGGAAACTTAAAACTCCTCTGACCCTGAAGATTCCTGAAGGCTCTAGATAAGCAGTTTTTCAGATATGGAACAAGAAAACAAGACTTCTCCCCGGAGAAGTCTTGTTTTTTGAACTCTGAATGGGGGCGACAATGAAAAATATTGAAGTCTATTCCTCAGATGAAAAAGAAACGATGCTTGTCCTTGCCCGTTCAACAATTGAAAATGCCTTGAAAAAATTAAGTCCCCCGGCTCCGGATTCACTGCCGGCAAAACTTCATGAGACACGATCCTGTTTTGTGACGCTCCACGCAATGGACGGGGCCCTGCGCGGCTGTATCGGAAATATTGAGGCTTTTGAACCGCTGTTCAGCAATATCATCCATAATGCGGATAATTCCGCTTTTCATGACCCCAGGTTTCAGAGAGTTAAATCATTGGATGAACTGTTAGGCATCGTAATTGAAATTTCAGTTTTAACTCCCACGGAGACAATAAAATCACCCGATGATTTTATTGTCGGGGAACACGGAATTATTCTTTCCAAGGGAGGGAGCAGCTCCGTATTCCTGCCTCAGGTCGCACTTGAACAGGGATGGGACAGGGAAACAACTCTGGCGCATCTTGCCCTCAAGGCCGGACTCGACCCGTATGCCTGGAAGGATGCGGATGTCGAATTCAAAGTATTCAGGGCAATCGTGTTTTCCGAGAAGGAAAAATGAATAACAAAATCGTGCTATTCGGATGCATTCTCCCGTTGGCCCTCCTGTTTTTATTCTGCGTATTCCTCGCCTTATGGCTTCACCCCGTTAAAAATGCCCCGGAACGCCCTGCTTTCATAAAAGATGCTGAAACCAAGGTCGAGGAAATCCAGAAGCAGGTCACGCAGAATTTTTTTGAAAAAAAGAACGACTACGATATCGACCAGACAGTGATGGCACTGTACAGCATTGAAAAAGCGCTTGCCGAAGCCAGGAATTTTGAAAGCCTGACCCCGTTCATACTTCAGAAACAATCAGGCCTGGTGGCTCCGGAAATCGCCAATTTGAAATACCGTTTCTTCAATGTCTACAGGAAAATGCTCGAATCCAAAGACAAGGTGGCGGAGATGGATTCGGTTTACAAGGTCACAACAGGAGCTTTGTCGGACATAATCGGGATGACGGGATATGATCTTGTATCAGGAGTGAGGGTTGACCGTGAACAGGCGAAAAAAGTCTGGCAGAAGCGCCTTGACGATTCCGCAAAATACGATAGGATTAAAAGCCGCCTCGAAAAAGAGCAGGATGAGATGATCGACCTGCTCTTTGAATATTCTGAAACCAGCGCAAAATATATCAGGGAATGGAACAGGCTCTGTTCCGCCAGGGATCGCGCCTACCTCGCCTTTTACGAACGCGACTGGGAAGAGCTTATCAATTGCGCACAGTCCGCCGCCGATATGGCACCGCATGAAAAGGAAGCCCATACCCTCCTCGCACTGGCTTTGGTTGAAAGAGGAAAAGAAACCGATGCGTCCTCTGCGAAAAGCGTGATCAACGACATTTTAAAAGAGAATAATGGACAGCATGCACCTGCTCTGCTTCTGCGGGGGGTAATTGAAATGAAGGCGAAAAATTTTGACCGTGCCGTGCTTGATTTTGACCAGTCAGCCGCATATTATCCCAAGCAGACCGAGGAAATCGCAGACACGCTGAACCTGTACAGGAAACGTTCCTATCTCAACAACTCCAAGGAAGGGCGGGTGATCATAAACACGTATCGGGGGATAACCACCGGCGCCGGATACTTCAGCCCTGATTTCCAGAAAGCCCGGATTTATGTTGAAAAGGATCAGAAAGATGTCGCTAAACAGAAGATATTCGACCATTTTTTCAGGCGCAGGCTACAGGGACAGTGGGATAAGATCCTTGCAGATTTCCAGTTCTGCAAAAGTTATCTTGATACTGAACTTCCCAGCCCCATAGACCTTTCCATCGAACCGGCATGGCTCACGAACAGCGTAATTGTCACGGTCAACAACAAAGGCAAAACAGACATTCATAACGTCACCGTTCTGCTCTGTGTGCGTTTCACCGACATGTTCAGGGGAGATTACATGTCGTTCCCCGTCGGCGAATCAGTGGCACTCCTTCCAGCCGGCTCGAGCGTGACTGTCGGCAGACAGAATATCAGCGACATCACCAGGGAAAATATCGGCTCTGTCAAAAAATGGAAAGACATAATCGAATACGGCGCAGTCCTTATTTCAGATGAAGTCATCACCTGGCTTCCGTCGGCACCGAAACCAATGGCCAGCGAAGACGCTCCCGCGGAGTCCGGTCAGAAAAGTATAATCGCAGATGATAAAACTTGACAGTTCCGAGTCATCATGTACATTATCCGGTACATAAAAAAGGAGGTTTTATGACAACACTTACAGCTACCGAGGCAAGGAAGTGCCTCTTCAATCTTGTTGATGATGTGTCTGAATCACATGAACCCATACAAATTTCAGGTAAACGGCATTCGGCTGTCCTTATTTCTGAGGACGACTGGAGAGCAGTTCAGGAGACATTGTATTTAATTTCCATCCCCGGAATGCGCGAGTCAATTGTCGAGGGGCTCAAAACCCCAGTTGGAAAATGCAGAAAGGAAATTAAGTGGTGAAATGGCAACTTGTCTTCACAAATCAAGCACAGAAGGACGCTAAGAAACTGTCCCTGTCCGGACTGAGACCTAAGGCTGAACGGCTACTGGATATTCTGAAAGAAAACCCTTATCAGAATCCGCCACCGTTTGAAAAACTTGTTGGAGATTTGTCCGGCGCATATTCACGGCGGGTAAATATACAGCATCGCTTGGTCTATCAGGTGCTTGATGACACAAGGACTGTCAAAGTAATACGAATGTGGTCGCATTATGAATAAGGGGAACCTCTAATGAATCAAAACCCAATTGGACAGTCCTGTAAAGGCTCTGGCTGCATGGAAAATGTTCCCGGCAGTTGTTCTCTAGTGATTTTCGGTGCGTCCGGAGACCTGGCATACAGAAAACTTATTCCTTCACTGTTCAGGCTTTTCCAGAAAGACATGCTTCCGGATAATTTTTCCATCATCGGATGCGCCAGGACACCTATGGATGATGATGGGTTCAGGGAAAAAGCCGGACAGGCGGTGCGGGATGCCGTAAAAAACGACATTCCACGGAAGATGCTCGATATTTTCCTGCAGAATGTCCGTTATGTCTCTGGCGCCTATGACGCCATCGAAACGTACAACGCCCTCTCTTTAAAGCTGTCCGACTGCGAATCCAAATATTCCGGTGCTCCGGCCGGCAGGATATTTTATATGGCGACACCTCCGTTGCTGTACGGCGGCATAGTGGAGTTTCTCAGCGCATCAGGACTTGTCGAAGAGGAGAATGGGGGTAAGTGGCGGCGCATAATAATTGAAAAGCCTTTCGGGCGGGATCTTGAAAGTTCGATGGAGCTTGAAAAAAATCTCAGGAAATACCTTCAGGAAAAACAAATATACCGGATAGACCATTATCTCGGCAAAGACACAGTCCAGAATATACTCATGCTGCGTTTCGCGAATGCGATTTTCGAGCCTGTATGGAATAACCGCTATGTTGACAATGTGCAGATAACGGTTGCCGAATCAATCGGGGTGGAGCACAGGGCGGGGTATTTTGACCAGACCGGACTTCTCCGCGACATGTTTCAGAACCACATGATGGAAATGCTCTCTCTTGTGGCGATGGAGCCACCGGCATCTTTTGAGGCGAACCGCGTGAGGGATGAGAAAGCGAAACTCCTCCGGTCCATTCATCCGTTTCCAATCGGAAATCTCGGTGATTATATTGTAAGGGGACAGTATGCGTCCGGCAAAATTGACGGTGTGGATGTCCCCTCGTACCATGAGGAGCAGGGCGTCAACGCGGGTTCCCAAACCGAAACATTCGTAGCTGCAAAACTGGCAATAAACAACTGGCGATGGAACGGTGTGCCTTTTTATCTCAGGGCCGGGAAAAGAATGTCGCGAAGAGTGAGTGAAATAGCAATCACCTTCAAGAAAATACCTCATTCGATATTCATGCCGATGCTGCCAGACGATCTCCCTCAGAACATCCTCGTTTTAAATGTTCAGCCTGAGGAGGGGTTCGCCCTTAATATTCAGGCGAAAAGGCCAGGCCCTAAACTTTGCATGGGAAATCAGGTCATGGATTTCTTTTACAAGGATATATTGAAAGGGGAACCGCCGGAGGCATACGAGAGACTTCTGCTGGATTGCATGCTCGGTGACTCAACCCTCTTCATAAGGAATGATACCATAGAGATATCCTGGTCTTTGCTTACCCCGGTTCTCGAAGCATGGGGAAAAGCCGGGGATTCGCCGGAAGCCGGAAAACTTTATCCTTATAAATCCGGTTCTTGGGGACCGGAAGAGGCTTCGAAATTCCTTCACGCCGGAGCCACATGGAGAAAACCCTGATCAAAAGACTGGCTACCCCGCAAGGAGGGGTAGCTGATATTTTGCAACTCTTTATAAATCAAGCAATTGAGGCTAAGTAAATTTCAAGTGTCCAAAGCTTGCACTACATAATGTGACATAATATAACAGAAAATGGTGCAAGTTAAGACACCTGTAGAAAATTCATTAATAAAGCCAGGAATAGCAAGGATATTTTGCATTAAAGCTAGGATTTTTGAGCTCTTTGTATCTGCCTCTGTTTAAGATTTGAGTCTGTTGAACGCCGATGCCAAGCGTTTCTATGCGGGTTCGAGAGCTTCACGACTTATGTCAGGCACGTCCTTGATTCTTCACCGCTTGCGGTTATCTTTCCAGCAATATGAAAGTCAAAGTCCTTGTTAGGCATAAACGTTTCCGGCTGGCACTCATCATACTGCTGATATGGGCTGCTGCGGCTTATTTGCTGCTGCCGTGGCTGTGGAAGCAATATTTCCGGCATTATCCCGATTATTCCGATGTTTCCCGCGTCACACAAACTGCCGACATGCATCCCGGCGACCCTGTCAACATCGTCATTGCAGGCACGGAGGAACAGCTCATACGCGCCATGACTGCGGCAGGCTGGCTTCCGGCGGATCCTGTCACTTTTGACACCAGCCTGCGGATTGCAGTGGACTCAGTGTTCCGCAAGCCCGACGACAGCGCGCCTGTAAGCAACCTCTACCTGTTTGGACGCAAGGAGGATCTGGCCTTTGAACAGCCGGTCGGCAACAGCCCGCGACAGAGGCACCATGTCCGGTTCTGGCTATCGGAAAAACAGGAAGCTGGACGCCCCGTGTGGTTCGGTTCTGCCACATTTGACAAAAGCGTGGGACTGAGTTACACCACAGGACAAGTGACGCATCATGTAGATTCCAACGTGGATGCGGAGCGCGATCTGATTTCAACTGAACTTCAGAACGCAAAATGTGAACAGCAGATCCGCTATGTGCGGGGCTTCCAGAAACCTGAGGGACGCAACGGAGGCGGAGATCTGTGGCGCTCCGATGGCCGTCTCGCCATAGTGTACCTAAAACAGGATTTGCCTGCACCCGCATCCACTGTAAATACGGCAATCAAATGAGTTCCGGATTAAGGCGGCAATCGTGGGCGCAGGAACGATTTCCATTTGGGTTCGTCTTCATTTTCAGTGGTTCCCTGTTTTACATGATGCAAGCAGTTCTTATGCCGCCTGAGCCGCGCAGGAGCTGTCAATGGTGTTCGGACGAACTCTACGTCAGGCTGTGAATTACCAACCGCCGACAATAAGCTGGCGTCAGGATTCCTTCTTCCGTGCCATGGCGCGTGTAATCGTATCGCTCAGCTTATTGATGTCATACGGTTTGTTCATGAAAAAATCTGGCAGGTCGGAATGCTTTCCCTCCATGACAGTGGACTCATCATAGCCGCTGGCCAGAATCACCGGCAGGTCGTGCCGGATCGCCCTGAGCGCGGAAATAGTCTCCCAGCCACCCATGCGCGGCATTGTCAGATCACTCAGCACACATGAAATTTCATCTTTGTGCTTTTTAAAAATCTCCACAGCCTCAACTCCGTCACTGGCCTGGAGCACCGTGAATCCAAGGCCCATGAGCGCAAACTTGATCATTTCACGCAGTGCCGTTTCGTCTTCCACCACTAGCACCGTTCCTCCCTTGACAATCTTCAGAGATTGAACAGGTTGCTCATCCTTAAGCTTCGGCATTTGCACAGACAGTGGAAAAAACACACTGAATACGCTTCCCCCATTAATCTTGCTTTTCACGGTAATCCCAGCGTCATGCGTCCCCACAATTCCTAAAACTATGGAAAGCCCCAATCCCCGTCCGGTAAATTTTGTGGAGAAAAACGGGTCGAATATCTTATCCATATCCTCTTTTTTGATTCCGCAGCCGGAGTCTGTTACTTCCAGACAAACATAGGTTTGTTCCTGCGGGCGCCACTCAATAGGGAAACGGTATGCTGTCGGAATATCCGCATTGGAAACTATTTTGACACTCAGGCGAACAGTGCCGGTTCCCTCCCCTACGGCCTCCCAGGCATTGATCACAAGATTGGTCAGTATCTTTTGTATCTGTTTTGCGTCCGCGTTAATACATGGACCCGGTGATGGCAAATCCGCTTCCACAACTACATTCTCAGGCCTTTCCATCTGGAGAAGAGGCAGGCTAATGCGGCATAGTTCGGCCAGATCAAACGACTCAGGTTTAACTTGTTTCTGTCCGAGATAGACCAGCAGATTACCGCTCACTTCCGAAGCCTTTTGAGATGCCTGTAGTGATTTTGCAAGGGCTACGGCGTGGGAATCACCCGGAGGCAGATCCCTAATTACCATCTCCAGATACCCTTGCACTACCTGGAGCTGGTTGTTGAAGATGTGGGCGACGGAACCGGACATGAGACCCAAGCTTTCGGCCTTCTTGAGCTGCCGGTTCTGCTCTTCAAATTTCGTCTTTTCCGCCTCCAATAGCGTGTGCTCGGTGATGTCGCTTATGGTGCCGAACATCATGATTGGATTTCCAGTACCACTGCGGACGGTGCACTTGCCGTGGTTGTGAATCCAAACCCAGTGTCCGTCCTTGTGCTTCATCCGGCATTCGTCATTATAGAAGGGGAGATCGCCGTAAAGATGACGTTCAAGAAATTCTTCGGAATGCTTCACATCGTCGGGATGAACCATTGCCTTCCATTCCTTGATGCCGAATGGGGTTAACTCATCGAGGCTGTAGCCCATTATTTTCGCATAGGTATCATTAAGTATCATCTCCCCTGTATGAACGTTCCACTCCCAAGTTCCGAGGTTGCTTCCCTTTATGATATTGGCCATACGTTGGCGCTCCTTATGCAGGGAGACATTCAGCTCATCCGCCATCAATTGTGTTTTGCGGGTTTTCAGCAGGGCTCGGACCAGGAGAAACAGCAGTAATGTTATGGACATACCTCCGACCAGGAAGAACCATACCTCTGTGTATTCAGCCGCAAATAATCCGCCGCCGTCTTGTGAAAAAGACAGTGTCCAGCAATAACCGTTTAAATCAACCTGGAACTGTTGAATGAAACCTGTGGCGGAACGGCGCCGCCCATTGTCCCCATGAAAAGACTCATAGAGCAGATTTTGCTGTGAAATTTGATCTCCGTCAAAGATCTTGAGCCTGAATTGTGCTTTCTCCAGATCGCCGCCGCCAAGTATTCCCTCCATCAAGTCTTTCATCCGGTAGGGACTGTAGACCCAGCCGTAGATTGCGGCACGGCGTTGTTCAACCGTATCCGTTGGCATGCCTTTGCGGTAAACAGGGACATACATCAGGGTGCCTACCTGGACTTCCTTGTCGGTTTCCTGAACCAGGATGATTTTGCCGGATAGCGCCGCAGAATCCGTATCCCGCGCCCGCTCCATTGCCACCCGGCGCACCGGTTCCGATAGCATGTCATAGCCGAAAGCCCGCAGGTTACGGCCGGAAAACGGTTCCAGATAGATGATGGAGGAGTAGACTTCCCGGTCACCAGCCGGCCTTACCGTATATTCCGGGAATCCTTCACTGCGGATTTCCTGAATGTGCCTGGTCAGTTCTTCCCGTGGAATTAGAAGTGAAAAACCAATACCCTGAATACCGGGAAGCTGTTGTTCAATCCGCTGGAGTTTTGTATAAATATGCCATTTCTCACGCGTGACCTCGGACGCGTTAAAAAAAGCAGTCCCACTCCGCAAGATGCGGGCATGGTCATAAAGCCTGCCTGAAATTATATTTTGAATTTCCTGGCAGTGAAAGATAAAATCTTTTTTTGCAATCTTTTCCGCGTTAGATTTCATGTGCAGGGTTACAGCGACGGTAATAGTCAGACTGGCAATCAGGACAAACCAATCCGCATGCCGGTTCCGGCACGCAGACCGTGCGGACGGCAGCCCCGCTTTTTTCCCGAGTATGCGCACCACCTCTTTTCGAATCATCTCCCCGATTCGCTTACTCAGATCGGATATATACTTTTTGAAGTCAATCATTTGAAAAACCGCTGTCAATTTTAAGGGAATATTCACTGAAAGCAAACAAAAGACTTTTGCTTTTTACGCCGCTGCAACTATCAATCCGATGGCTTCAGCATACTTCATTGTGAATGACTCTTAGCAATATTAATGCCAATTTTTTTCAGCACGAATTAAGCGCAAGTCGTTTAGTTTTCATTATAAACGATTTGGAAAAGATGGCTACCCCGCAAGGATTCGAACCTCGACTAAGTGCGCCAAAGGCACTTGTGCTACCGTTACACCACGGGGTATTTTTTCAGCAATTAAAAAAGTAACGTATCAAACGTGTTATTTCCAATATGTTCAGATTTCTTCCGGCAGATTCTTTTTTGATGACTGCATGATCATCCTGTGCACGGGGATGTATACCGCGACTACAATGGCCAGTCCTGTAAAAATCCAAATGTAATTGTGGTGAATGATCTCCTTGCCTTTATGGACAAGGTCGAGGTACGACATGTCCTTGGAAAGAGAGCCCAGATAATATCCGATGGCGGTGAGTATCACGACCCAGATGCCTGCTCCGAGCGCAGTGAAAAACGAGAATCTGGAAAGTTTCATCTTGGCAAGGCCTGCCGGAACGGAAATGACCTGCCGGATTGCCGGGAGGAGTCTGCATACGAATGTCGTGATATCCCCGTATTTCCTGAATATCTGTTCCGCCCGTTCAAGAGTGTCGGGAGAAAGGAAAAAATATTTTCCGTATTTGTGCAGGAACGGCCTGCCAAGCCATAGCGCGAAATAATAATTGAAGTATGCGCCCGCCATTGAACCCGCCAGACCGAAGAAAACAGCGGTCACGGCGTCGGGCAGGGGACTCCCGAACGTAAGTTCCCCCCGGAATGCCAGAAACCCCGCCGGGATCATTACAACCTCGCTGGGAAACGGTATGAATGAGCTTTCAATCGCCATGAAAATAAATATGATCAGAAATCCCCATGTCTGGGCATGGCTTGCCGCAATTTCAATATAATTCGCCAGCATGTCGGTCATAGTAAATCTCCTTTTTGGAACGCCGGCAACTTGCCGGCATCTTCGAGCACCGCCTGATTCAGGAGTCGGAGAAGATATATTAACAAGTCTGGTTTTCAAGTGCGAATGTGTCACTTTTAGCCGTTGAACATGTGGGTATGGCGTTTTCGATGAAAACGCCTCGAGACGGTTTCATCCCCCTTCGCTGAGAAGCTTCCCATTTCGCTAAGAAGTTTACCTGCACGCCTGAAGCGTACAAGCCTTTGCTATTGCTCCGAAGGTTTACACGCCATGGCGTGCGACCAGGGCGGAGGACAGGTCGAAACCGTCATACTCTGCGGGACTGTTTAATTCACGCGCCAAATTGGCCGGACCGCAAGGCAGCGAACCGATCAGGTGTCATTATATTCATGATTGAATCAATGCGGAATGGCAATAGGGAAAAATATAAGTATCTTAACGGGCAAACTTCAAGTAATTTTACAGACACGGGGAATCATGTATTCAATAGCTTTTAAATTGGGAACCAATATCACCATTTACTGGTATGGGATAATGGTGGCGCTTGGGTTCATATGTGCCGTTTTAATGCTCATGTTGAATAGGAAACACGCCAAGATAAGTTCCGAACAGATCTCCGATATCGCATTATACGGAATGATTTCCGGAATTTTGGGCGCAAGGATATTTTATGTGGTGGAATTCTGGGATCAATACAGTGGGAATCTGAGGGAAATAGTCAGGATTGACCATGGCGGACTCGTCTTCTATGGCGGGTTCATCTGTGCGATTACGGTGGTTCTTATCTATTGCCGCAGAAAAAAACTGCCAGTGCTGAACATCCTCGACATATTTGGCCCGGCGATGGCGATAGGACATGCCTTTGGGAGAATCGGGTGTTTCCTCAATGGCTGCTGTTATGGGAAGCCGTCGGATATTTCCTGTGCAGTGCGTTTTCCGGATGGATCCGCTCCGGCTGCTGCATTTCCGGGGCAGAGTGTTCATCCTGTTCAGATCTATGAGGCCATCTTTAATATCTTGCTTGCGGCAGTGCTTGTTCTTCTTCTCCGGAAAGCGAAGCTCAAGCCGGGAATGATCGCCGCAATATATCTTATTGCATACGGAATCGCCCGTTTTCTCTTCGAATTACTGCGCGGGGATCACAAAGATTTTGTTTTCAATCTCTTCACTCCGTCACAGTCCATCTGCCTGTTTGTGCTTTTGGCGGGAGTCGCACTCATGGTTTACTCGAAAAGAAATGCAGTGACCAGTGACCAGTGACCGACTGGCATGGAGTCAGTTATATCAATAAGAAACAGAGGGCGGATTTTTCTACCCGCCAGCAGAAGTAATCTCGGGTTGGGAAACCCGTGCTCCGTTAAAGATCGCATGCTTAGTTTCAAAGGAGAAGAAATTGATGATGAAGACTTCTTGCCAATAACTTATAACCGATAACTTATAACCAAAATAGAGATACAATGAACAAAATTATTGAACTTACCGTAGATGACCGTTATGACGGGGAACGTCTTGACCATTTCCTTGCCTGCGCAATTCCTGAATATTCCCGTTCCTTTTTTCAGAAACTCATCAAGGCTGGAAAAATTAAGTACGGTTCCGATAATTCTCCGGAAACCAAATGCACTGTCAGGAAAGGCGTAAGGATTTCAGTTGAAATGCCGGAGGAAAATAAGAAGAAACTGGTAGGGGAGGATATTTCCCTGGACGTGATTTACGAGGATGATGACATGCTTGTTGTCAACAAGGCTCACGGAATGGTGGTTCATCCGGCCGCAGGCAACTGGGATGGCACGGTTGTGAATGCGCTTCTGGGTCGCGACGGGGAATTTGCGGAGAAGCTTGAAGACGGGTTTAGACCCGGAATCGTGCACCGCTTGGACAAAGACACTTCCGGATGCCTTATTATCGCAAAGACCCCGGCATCCCAGTTCCAGCTTGCAAAACTTTTTCAGGAACGGAAGATAAAGAAGACCTATGCCGCCATCGTCTGCGGATTCCCACCCAAAAACACAGATAAGATTATAACAAACATAGGGCGGCATCCTGTAAACAGGAAAAAAATGACCGTTGTCCACAAGGTCGGAAGGTTGGCTGTCACTAAGTATGAAGTCCTGAAAAGGGGAAGGATTGAGAAGGTGCCCGTCTCCCTGCTGGAAGTTCAAATTGAAACGGGAAGGACTCATCAGATAAGGGTTCATCTCGCATATAAGCATCTGCCAATCCTGGGAGATAAGGTTTATGGCGGAAAACAGGAGATTGAGGCCCCAAGACAGATGCTCCACGCCTGGAAAATTGCATTCCCGCATCCCAATACCGGTGAGCTGATGGAAATAGTGGCCCCGTTCCCGGAAGATTTCATCGACACTGAGAATTCGATAAGATGATTTTTCGTATGCCAGTTTCGCCGAAACTGGCTCTTGAGGGGGAAGTGGAAGAGGAGGCGGTTTCGGCGAAACCGCCATACCAGTAAGAACTGAGAGTTTTAGCTACACGATGGAACGCAGACCTGAAACAATATCATTTTATCGGAATAGGTTGCCACACTGGTCGGTGAGGGACGCTTTATACTTTGTGACGATCCGCCAAAAAAATTCCATCCCTGCGAATGCGGCAATGAAAATCAGGGAGAAAATTCTTGACCTTGAAAATTACTCCGAGGACGAACGACTCATTCTTCGACGGAAAATCCTTCTTGAGATGGAAAAATGGCTTGATCGTCCGTCCGAGAAAGGAGTATTGACAAAGGGTGATGTCCCGTCAATAATCAAAGAGGCAATCCAATTTAGAAATGATAATGGCACATGGCGAATGGTTGAATACGTGATCATGCCAAACCATCTCCATCTGTTTTTCAGTATCAACAAGGGATCGCTAAGGCTGATAATGTCGGGCTTCAAGCGAAAGACTTCATTGGAAATAGGGAAAAATCTTGGAACATCCGGACAGACTCTTTGGCATCGTGAGTGGTTTGATCACTGGTCGAGATCGGCGGAACAAGATGAGAAAATAAAAAGATACATAAGGAAAAATCCCGTCAAGGCGGGACTTGTAAAAGATTTCAGAGAGTGGCCCTTTGGTTCTTGGAATTAAGGAGTGGCGGTTTCGGCGAATAGTATGCCAGTTTCGATGAAACTGGCTCTTGAGATGGCAGGGTAAAGAGGAGGCGGTTTCGGCGAAACCGCCATACAGCCGTTTAATCTACATATCCCTTTCTTAAGAATTCGCAGAACGGCGCGTCTGCGGGGATGATTCCCATACTTCCCAGATCGGATATGTCAACCCATTTGTACTGCTGATTGTCCATTGCGGTTATTTTCTGCTTGGCGTCAGTCGGAAAAGCCCTGTAGAATCTTATGTCAACTTCCTTTTCCGGATATTGGTGGGAGATCCGGTAAATCTGGTCTGCAACGAATATGTCCAGTGACAATTCCTCTTTTATCTCGCGGCGTAGGCATTCTCCGTCGGTCTCCCTGTTGTCGACTTTTCCACCCGGAAACTCCCACATTCCCTGGAGATGTTTCCCGTCCGGGCGCGAACACAATAGGACTTTTCCGTTTTTTCTGATGACGGCGGCGCAGACGTGGATGGTGTGTGGGTTATTCATAGATAAGTTCATGAAAGTTCAATTCTGAGTAATGCGGGCCTTCAGCCTGCAATTTCTTTATCTGTTATTATCTCTTCATCTTAACTAGAGCCTCCTCGAAAAGATATAAGAAGAACATCTGCCTAGGCGGATTAACTGCAAACGGATTAAACTCGGAATTAGGGTTTTTAAATCAAGCATTTGTTAGTAGTTAAGCCCATAAGGGCTGTTTCCCTCTTTCCCTTGTTCCATGCATTTTTCTGGAGATTGGATAATTTTATCTCGTCGAGCCAATTGTGTGATTCTCTCGGCTACTTTGCTCCGGTGCCTACGCCTGTCTCAATTTCAATTTCTGGTGGAGTGACGGTGTTTACTTTTATGTTGGGCAGGTTTATGAAACACTGTACTTTCACTTTTGACAAACCAAGTTCCTTGATTGAATTGGTGTCTATGAAGGCGGAAAGTTCGCTTCCGTTCATTACTTCAAGGGTGCTTTTAATTCCGCTGATTGTTATGTCAACACTCAGGGGCGACATCTTTCTGACTGTTTTTCCGGAATGTGCCATGCCGAGAACACTGACCGGTATTCCGCTGAATATTCTTGTGTCGAATTTTTTGTAAATCTCGACCTGCGCAAGAACTTTTGACGGAACAGCCGAAACCTTGCCATGCGGTTCGGTAATCTTGACGGCATAATCGAAATCCTCTGTTGTCCTGCGGTCAAGGAAGATGGGCTCGGTTTGCACCCTTGATATGGAGTTCATAACGCTTTCCGGTCCTGATATTACCGTCTTGTCCGGAACAAGCTTTACTTCTCCGCACGCGTAGTCCTCGGATGTCATTCCCGTGAATCTGGCAATGACGGGCACTTCCTTGGTGGCCATTCTGTCAAAGTGGAGCACAAGTGTTTCAGGATTGGTTTTTGTTATGCTTATTCCGAAAGGTTTTGAAATCGACGCTGTCCGCAGGATCTTGAAAGCTACAGGCTTGGTCGGTGCATACGCATTGTCCCCGACCTCAAGTTGAATTTTGAAATCGGATGGCGACAACTGGTTCAGCCGTTTCTGGGATCTTCCCCTGATCGTGATGTCGACATACCTGGTGTTTTCATCGAGATTGACCGTCTGTTCGGATGTTATAATATTTATCGGTACATTTCTTATTATCTCATCCACCCCGATCTGCATCGATATTTTCCACCAGACGAGAAGGGCGAAGCACACGGCTATGAGCTTTCTCAGATAATCGCGCCGGATTATTCCGGGTATCCAGGATTTTCCGATGATTTTGTGTCCCTCATTCATTTTTCCATCTCCCCGGAGAATCCCGACATCTCATCGTCGTCGGACATGTCCTCGAAAATATTTCTTGCGCTGTCATTCTTCGACGGTATGAGCAGGGAGCGCAGAAACTCCGATAGTTTTCCAATTGATATGTTCCTTGCCAGATTTCCACGGCAGGCCATGCTGATGCTCCCTGTCTCTTCTGAAACCACTACGGCAACCGCATCTGTTTCCTCGGTCACCCCGATTGCCGCGCGATGCCTGGTGCCAAGGGAATCGGAAAGTGAAACACTCTGCGTAAGCGGGAAAATTATATGTGCCGCGACAATCTCGTTGTTTTCAATCGCAATTGCTCCGTCATGCAGCGGGGTGTTTGGATGAAAAATGGTCTGGATGAGCTGGTGGCTGACCTCCGCATTTATCTTAATGCCGCTGCTTATGAGCGCCCTCATTCCGATCTGCCGCTGAAATACGATGAGTGCGCCGCGTTTGTTGGCTGAAAGAGACTCCACCGCCTTTATGACTTCGTTGATTGTCTCCTCCTGCTTCATTCTCCTGGTAAACGGACGGCTGCTTCCCAGATGTGCGAAAGCGCGTCTGATTTCAGGCTGGAAAATGACAATTAGCGCAATGGGGAAAATCATCCAAAGTCCGTTGAGAAGTTCCGTGATGACCGCGAGCTTAAGGAAATCAGTTGCAAGCGTGAGGAGGAGGAGCGCTATTATTATTCCGGCAAGAACGTTCGCCGCCCTTGTCCCGCGCAGAAAATAAAGACCGTAGTAAATCAGGATGGCAAGGATCCCCACCTCCATCACCAGACTGAGATAGATCCACATATCGCTTAAAATAGGAATGAATTCCGCCATTTCCGCCTAAACAAGTTTAATGTTATGATAAGAGAGCTTATTTAAAAACTACGAAAAACGGTTGTTGTGGCAATGTGCCTGTTGGTCCGCCTAGGCGGATCAGTTGTGTCTTATCATCAATAAGATGCACGACTAAAGCCGTGAACTCCAACTTAAGAAATCAGCTCGAAAGAGGCAATTTTGAAATTGCCTCAAGAACATCCAATATCCAATCAAGCTTCGTTTGGAGCTACGCCACGGCACAGCACTCAATTTCCAATTTCCATCGGAATTGAATTAAAGAAAATTTTAACTTGGACATTGGATATTCCGTGTTGGATATTGGATATTCTGAATTAAGACCTTCAGTTATCAATTTAAACCCCGAACTGTACTTTTTCCATTGCGTTAAGGACCTTAATCATCTGCGACATCTCCTTCACGTCATGCACCCGGACAAAATCTGTTCCCTTCATTGCGAGATACGCAACTGCGCCCGCAGTGCCCCATACCCTTTCACATGAGGGCAATCCCCCGAGAATGTCTCCGATGAATCTTTTGCGGGAAGGGCCGGCGAGGACGGGTCTTCCATTCACCCTGAACTTTTCTGTTTCCGAAATAATCCGGATGTTCTGCCCTGTGCTTTTCCCGAAACCTATTCCCGGGTCAAGGACAATATTTTCAAAATCTATTCCGGCGTTGACTGCCCGTTTTACCGCATCCGCCAGAAAAGAATTTATTTCCCCGATGAGATCCGTGTAATTCAGGTCCGACTGCATCGTTTTCGGATTGCCGCGCATATGCATGAGGATTGCACCGGCATTGTGTTTCGCAATCACTTCCGCCATATCCTGCGAATTTCGCAGTGCGCTGACATCGTTGATGATATCCGCTCCCGCCGAAAGAGCCTTCTCTGCGACCTCGCTCTTCATCGTGTCAACGCTTATGATGGCGTTCATGCGCAGTTTGCGAAGTTCGCGGATCACCGGGAGAATCCTCCGGATTTCCTCTTCCACTCCGACTGGTTCCGCACCGGGTCTGGTTGATTCGCCACCGATATCGACTATGTCCGCGCCGGAATCGAGTAGTTCGACGCAGTGTTCCACAGCGGAACTCGGGGACGGATATTTTGAACCGTCGCTGAAAGAGTCGGGAGTCACATTGACTATGCCGACAATGTAAGTCCTCCCGTCACAGGAAAGGGAGCGGTTTTTAAATTTGAAGAGCATAAGAATTTTTTAACCACGAAACACACGAAACACACGAAAAAAATAAGATTCTTTATTTTTTAGTGCAAGCTTAATGTTTATTTGTCGTTCGTCTTTTGGGTCAAGTCCTGAGTTAAATTTGTCACTTTATTTTTCCATATTTCTATATTCTTAATCTTTTCTAATTTCTTAATCTTACTCTTTTCCCAGGCCTTACCAAAGAAGGGTAAATCCACTGCTTGCCGCGTTCTCCTGCTCCCCAAAGTCCTCCGTCCCGAAGGGCGATCCGAAGGATCGAGGAGGACTTGGGGGAGCAGGAGATGGGTTCTTCAAGCTGCCTTGCCCCGATGCACCTCTGCTGGGATCATATAGTTAATCCCCATATGTGGCCGACGGTTATTATAAAGTTCCACCGCCTCGTAAAATGCCGCAATCGCCTGTTCCTTGGTTTTAAAAGTGTAATAAAGCCCATACTCCTGCTTAAGTATCCCATTAACACGTTCAGCCATGGCATTCTCATAGCAGTGGTTGGCCTCTGTCATGCTGATGGGCAAGTGGCGCTCATTCAAAATATCGACGAAGTCATGGCAGCAGTACTGGCATCCCCTGTCTGAATGATGGGTTGGAAAACAATCCATGGGAAGATCTTTTAAAGCCTTTTTCAGGGTATTGATGCAACCTTCGGCCTCCAGGTTGTCACCTGCGTGTGCTCCAACAATTTTCCTCGAATACGCATCCGTTGTCAACGACCCGTAAATAAATCCCTCTTCGGTGCGAATGTAAGTCAGATCGCTCACCCATATTTGGTTTGGCGCGCTTGCCTTCTGTCCGGCAATCAGATTGTGGAAAAGCGGCAGGGAATGTCTCGAGTTAGTTGTCTTGGGAATGAAAGGCTTTTCCCGCTCTACCAGCAAGCCGTTCATGCGCAGTACATCGAAAAACCGATCCCTGCCTATAGACACACCGTTATTCTTCAATTCGCAACTTATCAGGAGCTTCACTTTCCTACCTCCAAGGCATGGCTGGACATGGCGTTCTTTTCTGACAAACTCAAGAATTAAACCCTCGTCAACCTCGGATTTCTGCCGCCGCCGCCTTTTTGCATAATAGTTCTGGCGCGTCATCCCTGCGCGCCTGCACAATGCGGCTACATTTCCATATCCCTTGTACATGATCTCTCCGATCTCTACTGATTCATGAACGGCGTGCCATTTGCTTTTTTTTTGAACGATTCCACGTCATCTATCCCGCCAGCCCTGCAGGCAATCTTGAGCCATGCACGTTCAAGGCGCAGGTCAAGGTGGGCGTCCGATAACGCCGATTCAAGCTCTCGGTTTTTCTTTTTCAGCTCCATTAACTGATCGCGTTCGCTTGTACTTTCCACTCTGACCACCTTTTTAAGTAAATGATTTTTCCCGTATTTCCGAACCCAGCGGTCTACCGTGCCGACACCTTTGATAGCATAACGTTTCCTTGCTTCAAAGATGCAGCTAAGCTTCCCTGTTTCCAATTCCGACACCACTTGAAGTTTAAATGCCTCACTGTACCTTACAACTGACTTTTCCATAATTCCTTGTCCTCCTTTGACATTGTTAATGTGTCAACTTATATCAGGACAAGACATCGAAGTTGGATGTTCGAAGTTGGATGTTCGATGTTCAGCTTATTCGGCCACCGGTTCCTCTGGTTTCCCTGGTGTTTCAGGAATTACAGGCGCTTCGCCGGTTTCGGGCTGGACTTCTACGTTCGTGGGAACATCTCCTTCCCTGATTTGCATGAGTTTGATAACTCCGGAAATAGAATCGCCTTCAGCCAGATTCATGATTTTTACGCCCTTTGACGCTCTTCCGACTCTGCGGATTTCGTCCGACGGTATTCTTACGGTCTGTCCGCTGACAGTCACGATGATGAGTTCTTCGCCTTTGGAAACCTGGATGGCAGCCACTACTTTTTCTTTTTCGCGGAGCTTGATGTTGAGAACGCCCTTGGCGCCTCTTTTGGTTTTCCGATACTGGCTTACGAAACTGCGCTTGCCGAGTCCGCCGTCGGACACAACAAGTATTTCAGGGCCGCCTTTCTCCTGCGCTTCCTCGTCGCTCTCGATTTCCCCGATAGGATCAACAGCCTCCATGCTTACAACGTAGTCGCCCTTTAGTTTGAACCTCATGCCTGTGACGCCGCGGGCGGTTCTTCCAACCGTCCTGATCTGGTCTTCCGTGAAGCGGCAGGCGATTCCGAGACCCGTTGAAAGGATTATCTCTTTCCTGCCATCGGTAACCATCGCGCCGACAAGGTCGTCGTTCTCATCTATCAGAATGGCCTTGATTCCGGCCTTCCTCAGGTTCTTGTACGCTGAAATCCTCGTTTTCTTGACGACACCGTATTTGGTTGCCATGACAATGAAGAGATCGTCGCGTTCGACATCCTCCCTCGGAACGGTCAGCATCGCACGGATCTGTTCGCCGGGTTCGATCTTGATCATGTTGACAATCGCCTTGCCCTTGCCGAGACGCGTCCCTTCCGGAATTTCATAGACGTTCAGCCAGTGCATGACTCCTTTGTCGGTCACGAAGAAAATAATGTCGTGGCTGTGCGCGTTGAAGAGATGTTCGACGAAGTCCTCCTCTTTTGTCTCCATTCCCTTGACGCCCTTGCCGCCGCGGTGCTGCGAATCATAAGTGTCGGCGGGAACGCGTTTGATGTAGCCGGTGTTTGAAACGGTGATGACGCACGAGTGGCGTGCAATAAGGTCGGCGATGTTGAGATCACGTTCGTCGGCAGTGATTTCAGTCCTTCTGGGGCTTGCGTATTTCGCCCTGATCTTGAGGAGTTCCTCCTTGATGAGTTTCAGTCGGAGTTCCCTGCTTGCGAGAAGGCTTTTCAAATATGCAATCACTTTTTGGAGCTCGTCGTATTCCATTTGAAGGTCTTCTATTGCGAGGCCGGTCAGCTGGTGCAGGCGCATTTCAAGGATGGCATCCGCCTGTTTCTGGCTGAGGGTGAACCGTTCCATGAGGGTTTTTCCGGCCATTTCCTTTGTGCGGGATTCGCGGATTATCTTTATCACCTCGCTGATGTTTTTCACGGCGATAAGCAGGCCTTCCACAATGTGCGCCCTGGCTTCCGCCTTGTCCAGTTCGAAACGGGCTCTTCTTGTTACAACCTCGAGGCGGTGGTCGATGTATGCCTGGAGAATCTGGCGCAGATCCATGATTCGCGGACGTTTGTGGTCTACCACGAGCATTATCGAGCCGAAGGTCGTTTCAAGCTGGGTGTGCGCGTAAAGCTGGTTGAGGACGATGGTGCCCATGGCTCCGCGCTTGATGTCGACAACAATCCTTATTCCGACGCGCCTGCTGGTCTCATCCCTTAATCCTGAAATGCCGGTGATTCTCTTATCCGTGACAAGCTCTGCGATTTTCGCAACAAGTGTTTCCTTGTTCACGGCGTACGGGATTTCAGTTACGATTATCTGCTCCTTGCCGTCCTTCTCGATGATTTCCGCCTTGGCTCGGATTTTGATGCTGCCGCGTCCGGTTTCATAAAGACTGCGGATCTCGCCGATGCCGCAGATTGTCGCGCCTGTCGGGAAATCCGGACCATGCACGAACTGCATCAGGTCGGACACGGAACATGAGGGATTGTCGAGCAGATGCACTGTGGTGTCGATGATTTCACCGAGATTGTGAGGGGGGATGTTGGTCGCCATTCCGACACCGATGCCGGTCGAACCGTTCACGAGGAGATTGGGATAGCTTGCGGGAAGAACTTCCGGTTCCATTGTGGATTCGTCGAAAGTAGGTATCATGTTGACAGTGTTCTTTTCAAGGTCTTCGAGAAGTTCCTCGGACAGCCTCTCGAGACGGCATTCGGTGTACCTGTAGGCTGCGGCGGAATCGCCGTCTATGCTACCGAAGTTACCCTGGCCGTCGATAAGTGGCTCGCGCATCGAGAAATCCTGGGCCATGCGGACCATTGTGTCATAAACCGAAGTGTCGCCGTGCGGATGGTAGTTACCGATGACTTGACCGACGACTTTTGCGCTTTTCGTGTATGCATGTCCCTTGGTGAGTCCGAGCTTGTACATGGCATAGAGGATTCTGCGGTTCACAGGCTTCAGTCCGTCGCGCACATCCGGTATTGCACGTCCCACGTTTACGCTTAGGGAATATTGCAGATATGCGGTGTGCATTATGTCTTCAATATTTATCGGATAATCGTGTATCATGTTTTCATTCATTTTCGGTGTTTAAAACTCCATGTTTTCAAATTCATTTCAGGTATTTTTTTTTGCGAAGCCATAATGTATGATTAAATACCCTTTAAACAAGAGGGAAAACGAGTTTTTTTTGGGTTATTTCTCGGGTTTTGCGCAGCATGGTTTTAAATTTTCCGTAACGGAAAAATTAACTGCAATAATGAGGCTGTTTCATTTTCTCCGATTGACTTGAGATTTCTGATGACAGCTGTCTGCCATTTTCTGTGCATCTTGCCGGAGATTCCTTATAATCAGGATACAGGATAATGGTTTTTATGGCAGTGCTGTTACCAGCTTCCATTTCATGTTTTTAAAATATTAAACTAAGAAGCCTCCCCGTTGGAGTTCAAGCTT
>CAMCYE010000014.1 GCA_945883805.1 Victivallis vadensis
TGCTGCGGAGATCAGCATCATGAACAGCAGACCAAAACATATCAGACGCTCATTGGGCTTAAAAAGGGTCCATAATTGTTTGAACATTAAGAACATGATGATACTCGGCTGTTGTTAGTGGAAATTACGAATTAGGAATTAGGAATTAGAAATTAGAAATTAGGAATTAAAATTTAAAAAGCAGGAAAAGTTTTGGTATTTCATCAATCTTTCGGGATTCTTAGCTGTGAGCTACGAGCTGGTTAGGTGATAGGTCATAGGTGATAGTTCATAGGTGATAGTTCATAGCTGTGACCTATGAGCTCTTAGCTGATAGCTGATAGGTGTTAGCTACGACCTACGACCTACGACCTATGACCTACGAGCTACGAGCTGTTACCTACGAGCTTCTTTAGCTGTTAGGTCATAGGTGTTAGCTCTTAGCTGATAGGTGTTAGCTACGACCTACGACCTACGACCTACGACCTACGACCTACGACCTATGAGCTACGAGCTATGAGCTATTATTTCCACTTTCGCACTCCCGAACCTTAGAACTTCAGAACTTCTTCTCCCTGTATTCCCTGACCATCTGTTCAATTCCCTGTTCGAGTGATATTTCAGGTTTGAATCCCATAGAAGACAATTTGGAAATATCGAGGCATTTCCGGGGCATTCCGTCGGGCATCGAACTGTCCCATTTTATTTTGCCTTTGAATCCGGTCGCCAAAGCTATTTTCCAGGCAAGTTCCCTTATGGAAATTTCTTCTCCGGTTCCGACATTTATTATTTCAGGGGAATCCAGTTTTTCCATAAGCATGATTGCGGCTTTCGCAAAATCATCGACATTCATGAATTCCCTCATTGCGGAACCTGTGCCCCAGAGCGTGATTTCATCCTTGCCGAGTTCGACGGCATCAACAAACCTCTTAACCAGCGAAGAAAGGACATGGGCCTTTTCCAGGTCAAAATGGTCATTTTTCCCGTAGAGGTTGCAAGGCATGAGTGAAATTGTGTTCATCCCGTATTGCCTGGCATAGAAATATGCCATCTTGTACCCTGCGAGTTTCGCAACCGCATAACCCTCATTGGTGGGTTCAAGCGGACCTGTCAGGAGATATTCCTCTTTCATCGGCTGCGGACATTCCCTGGGATAAATGCATGAACTGCCGAGAAAACATAGTTTTTTAACGTTGCTGAGATGTGAACTGTGTATGACATTTGCCGCCATCATGAGATTATCATAAAGAAATGATGCCGGCTCCCTGCTGTTTATCCTTATTCCCCCCACTCTGCCGGCGCAAAATAAAACGTAGTCGGGCTTTTCAATTTGAAAGAAATTCTGGACTTTCTTCGAATCCCGCAAATCCAAAAGCCCGCTTGGCCGGACAATGATGTTCTTGAATCCACGGGATTCCAGCTCGCGGCAAACCGCCGACCCAGTCATACCGGTATGCCCGGCCACGTAGATTTTTGATGCTTTATCCATAATTTTTTATTACACAAAAAATTTACAAGGTTATTTTCAAGTAACACTTCATTTTAATTTTAAAAGAATTGAAATCCAGACTTTATATGAATCATTCTGCAAAATGGCGGACATTTCCTTTATGGTATGAGAGATTTTATCCGCATTAACCAAATTTAATCTTTCGGCCAATATCATTTCCACATCTTCCTTGTCCCGTTCACGCCCTGCCAGCATTTTATATATTATTAAATTCTCTACCGAAACGTTCCTCAATTTTTCACCCATAAAGTCGATTTCATCGGCTTCATCTATTGCCTTCCTCTCAAATTCGATAAAAGTAAAAATGAGATCAATGCGTACTCCAGTTTCGATATCCTCCAAAAGAAGAACATTTGTATCCCTTGCAAAAGCAACAGGATCCTTTACAAGAGTTTTGAAATCCTTTTTCACCGCCTCCAATACTTTATCTATATGCTCGGTATCAATTCCAAGAGAAATATCCAAATCCTGTGTCATACGCGGAAATCCGTGTATGACCATGGCATATCCACCAATCAGCATGTATGGAATTTTATTCGCATCAAAGATTCTTGTGATTTTAAGCAGAGTCTTTTCAAGCATTCGCAGACCTCTGAAATTCTTTAATTGTTTTAAAATCTTTTGCCATATTGACCAGCATCCTCACATGCGGTGTATTTTCCGGAGAAATAGTTTCCTTTTCAAATTTTCTTGCAAATAGGAACATTTCATCCATTACCCTAAATCTTTCCTCCAGAGAAAGCTTATTGTTAGACTGATAGCTTAATTCGACCTCTCTAACCATGTTGTAGTTTTTAATCATAATTTTTTACCAGCGAAAATTTTACCTCTCCGATTCTCCGGCTCACCGTTTCGCCGATTCATATTCTTTTACAGCCTTCTCCTTCTTCGCCAGATCCAGATCGTGCTCGACCATCATTTTAACCAGTCCGTCAAATGACACCTTTGGTTTCCATCCGAGTTTCTTTCGGATTTTAGAACTGTCGCCCAAAAGAATATCAACCTCGGCAGGACGGTAATATTTCGGATCGATTTCCACGTGTTTTTCCCAGTTCAGCCCAAGGGTTTTAAATACTTTCTCCAGGAATTCCCTGACAGAATAAGTTTCTCCGGTGGCGACAACGAAATCATCGGGTTCATCGGCCTGTAGCATCATCCACATCGCTTCGACATAATCTCCCGCAAAACCCCAGTCACGCTTCGCATCCAGATTACCCATATAAAGCTTATCCTGAAGACCAAGCTTAATCCTCGTCGCCGCCCTTGTTATCTTTCTTGTGACAAACGTTTCACCCCTGCGCGGAGATTCATGATTGAAAAGTATTCCGTTGCATGCAAACAGATTATAGCTTTCCCGGTAATTGACAGTTATCCAATATGAATAGAGTTTCGCGCATCCGTAGGGACTCCTCGGATAAAAAGGCGTTTTCTCCGTCTGCGGTATTTCCGCCGCTTTCCCAAACAGTTCACTGCTCGAAGCCTGGTAGAAACGCGTCTTGCAACCTGTCCTCCTGATGGCTTCAAGAAGCCTCAACGCGCCTATTCCGGTTATTTCGCTCGTATATTCCGGAATATCAAAGGATACTCTTACATGACTCTGGGCGCCAAGGTTATATACTTCATCAGGGTTGACGGAATGAACTATTTCGGCCAGACTGCTGGAATCATTCAGGTCCCCGTATAAAAGTTTCAGATTGGGTTTTTCGTGCGGATCCTTGTAAAGATGGTCTATTCTTTCCGTGTTAAAAGAAGACGACCTTCTTATGATCCCGTAAACCTCATACCCCTTGTTGAGTAGAAATTCAGTGAGGTACGATCCATCCTGACCGGTAATTCCTGTAATCAAAGCTTTTTTCATAATCATCACTTTCTGCTAATAAAGAAAAAATTTAAACCTTCACCACTAACTCACACCAACAAGATACACTAACGAATATTTGCTGTGAGTTTTATTTGCCGGAGGGCAAATAAAATTCACAGCAAGGTTTATGTTTTTAAATCAAATGAGGTATTTTCATGAGGCAATTTCAAAATTGCCTCAATTATTTATTTTTAATCTTTTCCGTAACCTGCCGTGCAAATTCCACAAAATCCTTTATTCCGTCTTTTGCAATCTTATGGACAATATTCCAGTTCATCTTCTGATAGGCGTGAACTGCGATATTCCTGAATGCCACAGCCTTCTGCATTTTTTCTGAAACATCACCGGTTATAAAACTGTTTTTCTCAAGGATTACAAAAGCTTCAGCCATTGTTTCCGGAGCAGGAGATTCAATGTCGGCAATAATGTGCGAGGCGATATCCACCGACATCTGGACGGCTCTTTCAAGATTAACAGTGATAATATCCTGCAAGTCGAGATCGGATTCAAGCCGTCCAACAGTCTCCGGTGTCTTATCCCTGATCCTGTTTATGCACTGGCGAAGACTTTCAATCTTATTGAATATCAGCATATTATCCATTAATAAAAGCCTCCCTCCTCCTTGAAAGTATCATATTGTAATTTGGCATCATGTCTTCCTGGTTCAAAAGCATTCTGTTTATAAGTCCGGCATACATATTTTTATCCTTGATGAAAACAGGCTTTCCCCTGGAAATTATCTGCCTGAGGATTTCCCCGTGAACTGCATGGAGATCAATCATATCAATTTCCCTACCTGTGAATTTTGAAATCCTGCCGGCAATATCTGTGATCTTTTCATGGCTTAATATACCGTCTGATGCAATGGCAATATCAATGTCGCTTGCAGAGGTGTTTTTCCCATTTGCATAGGATCCGTACAAAAAACAGATCTTAATGTCTTCATCCCCGGAAAAAAAGGAACTTAATGTTTTTCGCATATCATCGGAATTTACCGGGTTTTCCCTCCTGACCCCTTGCTGATCATAATATTCTTCGGAAAAAACCCAGACCATTTTATTGTTTTTAACAAGTCCGTCAGGCAGATAATCCGGACGCATCGGTTTTGTCTTATCATAGAGGCAGACAATAAGTGCTTCGGAAGAAGAGTCCGCCGCCGAATTAAAAGACAAAACCTTATGTCCCAGAAATTCCCTTTTCTCATCCCCATAAACTTCCTTAAGCTCAAGCCCCCACTCCTTTACACCGAGATATGCAATCTCCGCAAGCTCTCCATCACCGAGAAAGGAAACCGTTTTTTTACCGGATTCAGCTATGTTCTTGCAGACACGGGAGCTTTCGCGTCTGGCCTCATGGTAGAACTGCATCGAAAAATTGATAAATTCATAGGTGATCCGCGCCTTCTCGGCAATACCGCCAGGTGTCAGGAAATAATCCCAGCGACGCGCATGGTGCTTTGTAACATGGAGAAGCCCCTTGTCGACCATTTTGGAAAGAAGAGCATGGGCAAGTTTCACACTACATCCGAGCTTGGATGCGGCCATACGGTTATTGAGACGTGGAGTTGACTCAACATGCTTGAGGATTTCCAGCTCAAAAAGTTCGTTTTTTTCGATTGCAGCCATTTTTATCAGTCAACAGTCGTCAGCAGTCAGTCGTCAGTTAAATCCTAAATAAATTCCCGTTTTTAAATTAGGCGGCCGAAGCGCCGCAACTTTTTAAAATAGTTACAGAGATACAAAGGCACAGAGGCACAAAGGTTTTGAAAAATGCCAAATCAAACAATGAAAACAAAAGAACAGCCCTCACGGGCTTGACTACCAACAAATGCAATTCGTTTGTAGTTAATGCCGTAAGGCGTGTTCTTGGATTTTATTCTCTGTTTTGAAATTCCTATACGATTAAATTAGGCGCCCAAGGGACCGCAACTCTTTTCTTTTGACGCAAAGCGTCTTTGGACTTCGGCACACCTGTGCCGCTTTGACTTAACGCAACGATGCCTGAATGTGAAAGCGGTGCAGGGGCACCGCAGTCAAAGGATGCTACGCATCAAACTTTGAAATTCCTTAACGTCAAGTTAGCGAATTATTTAAATCTCCGTTTCACCCAGTCACCAATTCTCCGATTCTTTTTGGGGAAATCCGCGCTTCGCCCCGTCACTTATGCATAACTATAAGTAACGTTACCTGCAGAAACGATACTGCCAAGTCGATGATTGTCAAATATTATTTATTCTTTTTCATATAAAACTTCTGTAAGAAAATTTTATTTATGGTAGTCTTTGGCGACCATACATTTCTCAAGAAGGCAGTACAGGATGATAAAGAAATATCTTGACCCCATTTCCTTGAGCTTCAATTTTGAGATTCCGGCTTTCCGGTTTTCCCAACTGATTGGAATCACCTCGAATTTGTAGCCCCTTATAAAAGACTTCAGGGGAAGTTCCACGGTAAGATTGAAATGCGGCGAAAGGAAGGGCCTGCAACCGTCTATGACTTCCCGACGATAGCACTTAAATGCGTTTGTGGTGTCGTTAAGCCCGTGTCTGAAAATAAACCTGATCAGATAGTTCACAAACCGATTCAGGAAATACTTGTGTTTCGGGTAGTCAGAAACATGCGAACCCTTGATAAACCTCGACCCGAAGACACACTCCGCACCCTCCCCTATTTTTCTGAAATATTTACACAAGTCGTCGGGACTGTCACTCGCATCTGCCATATATATTGCAACAGCATCACCGCTGTATTCGTCAAGCCCTGCGCGGACAGCCATTCCAAAGCCGGGTTTTCCCTTGTTCTCCACCCATCTTACCCTGCCATCCCTGCCCGCAAAATCGGCAAGTATCCGGACAGTCCCATCTGTACAGTGGTCCGCAACGACAACTATTTCAAAATCAAAACTGCCGGCATTCAGCTTTTCCAGGACGTTTCCCAGGGTTGACGCTATGACGCCCTCTTCATTGTGAGCCGGTATGACTACTGAAAATTTCATAGTACTCCGTAATTGATAATTGATAGGAGGTAATTTCAAAACTGCGGCTCGGACAAGCCTCGCCCTCCATGTTTACGCCCGTTTCGGGCGTGGAGGGTCGTGCTTGTCACGACCATTTCTTGAGTTTTGAAATTACCTCGTTAGTTCTTAGCTTTGACCTATGAGCTACGAGCTTATTTAGCTGATAGGTCATAGGTGTTAGTTGATAGGTGATAGTTCTTACCTTTGACCTGTGACCTACGAGCTACGAGCTATAATCCCTTACCCTTTCAGCAACTTTTGAGCTGCTGGCGTATCCTTAAGCCATATATAAATATCTTCAATTATTTTTTCAACTGTCAGTTCCGCCTTCCAGCCGCAGCATGTTTTTATCTTCCCGGTATCGCTGATGTAGACTGGGATATCCGCATATCTTGTTTCAGGTTCTGATCCTATGGGAAGCTTTTTCCCTGTAATCCTGCCGCATATCTCCGTCAACTCAAGAAGTGAAACGCTTATTTCCCGACCTCCGCCCGCATTCCAGACACCGTTTGCGAATTTCGCAGGTTCTTTGAGCTGAAGACACACAAGACCTGTCAGATCGTCAATGTGCATCATATCCCTGACCTGTTTTCCCGTCCCTCCGAACCCGATATATTTCAGAGGGTTTCCGAACATATGCGAAGCCAGCCAAAATACGGCGATCCCCTGATCAACTTTGCCGAACTGCCACGGCCCGGCGATAACCCCGCAGCGGTTGATGACCACAGGGATGGAAAAAGTCTGACGGTATTCCTCAAGCATTATTTCGGCCGCGTATTTCGTGGCGCCGTAAATGGATCGCGCACCCTGCATGGGGAAATCTTCGGAAACACCTTCTGAACACAGTCCGGCGACTTCCTGCTTGTCCGACAGTTTAAATCTTGTCGGTTTTTCGGCAAAGTTGCAGTTCACAAGCGGTTTAATCGGGTAGACTCGGCTTGTGGAAAGGAAAACCATGCCGGCATTGTTTTTCCTGCAGTATTCGGCACAGTTCACGGCACCGTAAAGGTTGGTCTGGACAAGGTAGTCGGTGTCACCGTCTTTCCCGGCAAGCACGGAGGGCTCGGCGGAACATTCGATAAGAAAATCTATTTTACCCGACAATGCGATATCCTGCGGGTTTCGCACATCGCCCCTGATGAATTTAACACCATTTTCAGAGAGACGCGGAAGATTGAGTTCGGAACCTTTTCTGTAGAGATTGTCCAGTGCGGCAACTTCCAGGCCGCTGAAATGTCTTTTCAATGCGATCGCAATGTTGGATCCTACAAAACCCGCCCCGCCAGTAATGAGTATTTTTTTCAAATGCATGAGAATGGCACTCCTATCATTCTATTTGCGATATACTGTTAACTGGTGAATAAAAACCCTCCTCAATCATTTTCCCCAGCACCTCGTCAGATTGAGCAAGCGAAATTTGCCCGTCAGAAACTGCCTCTTTCAATATTCCAATCGTACCTGTGATTCTTATTTTTATTTCCCTTGCAGCAATCCTTGCAGCCCTATCGTCGCTAACAAATACCATTTTTCTGTGGAATGCCAAGGAAATGCAGGATGCCTCTCCCCTGCCAAGGGACTTGAGATGAATTTTAAAAAGTTCATGCTCCTTCCTCTCCAGATAAAGAATCTTCACGATTCCCCTGTCTAACAGATCTTCTATCTTTTCGAGCTTCCAGTGCCCCCCATTTATCCCTTCGAGGATCTCATTGTGAACTTCCGAAGTCACAAATGAATTTCCAGAATATCTCTGGACAATCAGGTCGAGCGCCCCTGCCAATGCGAAATTACTTATTGAGACAGTGTCAAAAATAAATTTTGTGTTAGGCATTTTCCGAATCTTCCCTGGAATAGGCCGTATTCTGCCTGATGTCATGGTCATTGAGCCATTTTCTAGTGCTTATTGCATCTTTACCTAAAATTTCAGACAATCTGCCGATACTTATAAATCCGCCACAGTAAGCTTCCAATGCCTGTTTCTGGTGTATAGGCAAACCTGTCATTTCCGCCTGAAATGACGATATCACAGCCCGCCTGACGATTTCTCCCATGGATTCACCTCTACGCGAAGCGATTTTTTTCAGGGAACCGGCAAATTCAGGGCTCACCTTTATATGAAGAGTTGAAGTTTGCATCAGTATTATTCTCCTTATATGTACATGTTCAGGTATATATTAACACGTATCTGTAATTTTTCAAAAACGTCACCAGCCACCGTCGAGCGTAAACAGGCGATCTGAACGCCAAAAGACTCACTCCTAAAAACGATCATTACTTTTTCTGCATTTCGCCGTTATATAACCCAGATAGGCAAGTATGAAAAATCCGGATATCCCCATTATGACCTGGCCCGTATGAATCATATCGGCGAGTTTGCAAATCAGCCCGGCCATCACAAGCACTACGACAATGCCGAAGCTTTTCCGTGCAACATTGTCTTTTCCCGCTTTTAAAACGATCGAATGCATTTTGGCACCTATTGAAAAACCGATTATTCCTCCGGCAGAAAGTAGAGCTCCCATTATCAACATGTCGGATCTTGTTTCGCCGGAGCTTGTAAGAAGATAGGGAAGACTCCCGGCAATCGCCGTTACGAGAATTGCGAGTCTCGCAATCTGTCCGGTCTGTTTTTCAGGCACTTTCAACACACTTGTCATAAGGGGACGCGTCATGGTCCCGCCACCGATTCCCAGAAACCCGGAAATTACCCCTGTGACGAATCCTCCTCCGAGCGTTATCGGGATTTTGCTAGTCGGCCTGTCAATTTTTCCACCGAAATCGGTATTCTTATCCTTCTGCCTGTACAGGTCGAAAAGGACCCATGCCAAAAGGACAAGATAAAGCGACTGGTGGATTATCCGGCTGTGGAACAATTTTTCCAGCAATCCTCCAAGGGGGTCGCCAAGTACTCCCCCAAAAGAGCATGAAATGCATAAGGGAAGTGCAATAACCAGTCCCCATCCCCCTCTTTTCCAACCGATCTGCGAAAACTGCCTGACAACGGTCGGGAAGGTTGTTGGAATCATTTGCAGAAGACAGGCGCCTATTGCAATCCTGACATCTATGCCGATAAGGAAAAGACAAGGCAATATCAGCCAGCCGCCTCCAAGCCCCCAGAACCCTCCGGAAACCGAAGCGACAAACCCAATCAGGACAATCAATAGTGAAAATAAAGGATCCATAGTTTACAAACTCATTTCAAAATGCCGCAACGTCGGTCGTCGGTCGTCGGTCGTCGGTTTACCGATAACTCCTTTGAATCTTGCCTTGAGTAGCTTGCGACATCCTTGGCGCAATCGGCCTCTTCGTCTTTTGCGCTCGGAGATCGCAAACTACTTAAGTTTCTTATTGATAAAACTGTGGCCTCCGCAGTCAGCCGATGAATCCTGACTTCAGTCCGCCGCAGCGGACTGATTACTTTTGAAATTGGCTTATTCAACTGTCATCTGACGACTAGCGACTGGCAACCATCAACCGCCTAAACAACCCCCCGGTCCATTCGTTTTCCGAGGAACTTGATATTTCTTGGAACCCTATTTCCCTGAATGCTTTGCGAAGTCCGCGGTAATCCGTCTTCAGTATTCCGGCAAGTATCAGATATCCGTCCGGTTTAAGCATGGAACTGAGTTTTTCGCGGTTTTGAATAAGGACTCCTGAAATTATATTGGCGACGATCACCTCAAACTTGACTCGGGGATTCAATTCCGCAAGTTCGGCTTCGGATATTTTCACATCTTTTGGGGAAAGCTTGTTCAAGGCAAGATTTTCCTTTGCGATAATCACCGACTCCGGGTCAATGTCAAAAGCCGTCACCGGATGAAATCCGAGTCTGGCAGCCGCTATCGAGAGGATGCCTGAGCCGCAGCCGGCGTCAAGGATGGACATACCCGTTCTTTTAGATTTTCCCGAAACCCTGTCGAGCATCTTAAGGCAGAAACGGGTCGTTGCGTGCTTTCCTGTTCCGAAACTCATGCCCGGATCAAGCTCGACTATCACTTCGCCTTTTTTCCTTTTGTATTTCAGCCATGTCGGTTTTATCACAACCCGCTTTGTGACATGCTGCACCTTGAAATGTTTCTTCCACGCCTCGGCCCAGTCTTCCTTCTTCAAGACATCCAGGACGGGCTTTGTCAGCCTGATCCTGTTTTTGAACTTTTCCCTGATCCTATTTATGTCCAGTGCGGTTTCGATCGCTTTTTTCAGGTCATCGCAATAGATGACATGTTCAATGCTTCTTCTTTCCACATCCATCCAAGTGCTGAACACAAGCCCCGAATCCAATAGGATTTTTTCGCCGAGTTCCGGATTTTCAGACTTGTCGAACGTTTTGACGCAGTATAATTTTTCCTTCAAATCAAATCTCCAGCTTTTAAATTGTTCCCATAAAGGTATTTTGCATAAGAAAATTAGCAAATGGAAAAATCTAAAACAAACGAGTTAACCACTAACTCACACTAACCATACACTAACGAATATTTGCTGTTCGGAAAACAAAAAATGGAAATCGGCAATCAAAAATCAAAAAAGACAAGATCCCCATGGTTCTGGGTGCCGAGCCTTTATTATGCAGAGGGCATTCCATATGTCGTGGCAATGACGGTTTCAGTGATAATGTACAAGCGACTCGGCATTTCAAACACCGACATCGCGCTGTACACCAGCTGGCTTTATCTACCGTGGGTCATCAAGCCGCTCTGGAGTCCGGTAGTCGAGATTTTCAGGACGCGGAGATTTTGGATATATGCGATGCAGTTTATCGTCGGTGCCGCTCTTGCGTCGGTAGCCCTCACAATTCCCGGGCCCGGTTTCTTCAAGATTACCCTGATGTTTTTCTGGCTCATGGCGTTCAGTTCCGCCACGCATGACATCGCAGCCGACGGGTTTTACATCCTCGGACTCGACACCCATGACCAAGCATGGTTCATCGGGATAAGAAACACATTCTACAGGCTCGCCTCACTCACTGGGCAGGGATTGCTCGTAATCCTTGCTGGAAGACTTGAAACAGTGACTGGGAACGTCCAGCACGCCTGGTCGATAGTCTTCGCGATCCTCGCAGCTCTTTTTGCGATATTCGCAGTTTACCATCTGTTCATCCTGCCGCGTCCTGAAAAAGACGTGCCGGGCAAGGCATCCGCCGACGTTGCCCACTTCTTTGCGGATTCCGCAAAAGTATTCGGCGCATTTTTCGCTAAAAAAGGAATAGTTCCGGCGATACTTTTCCTTCTGCTCTACAGACTGGGGGAATCACAGCTCTTAAAACTCGCCGCCCCGTTCATGCTTGACGAACGGAGCAAGGGAGGCCTTGCCCTCGGCACTGAAAAAATCGGTTTCATCTACGGTACTTTAGGGGTGATAATGCTTCTTGCCGGAGGCATTCTTGGCGGAATTGCGGCTTCAACCCACGGACTGAAAAAATGGCTCTGGTGGATGGCGTTGGCAATAAACGTCCCGGATCTGGTCTACGTATATCTCTCAATGGCGATGCCGGATAATTTCTATGTCATATCCGGCTGTGTCGCACTTGAACAGCTCGGATACGGATTCGGCTTTTCCGCATTCATGCTCTTCATGGTCTACTTCGCCGAGGACAGCGAATACAAGACCGCGCATTACGCCATAATGACAGGATTCATGGCGCTGGGCATGATGCTTCCCGGAATGGTGAGCGGAAAAATACAGGAGCTTCTCGGATATCATCATTTCTTCATCTGGGTCTGCATCTGCACAATACCCGGTTTCATCGCACTCAAATTCCTGCACATAGACCCGGAATTCGGAAAGAGGAAGTAAAATTTCCACAAGGTGAAAATTTTACAGACTACGGCATGTCGATATCCGAAAATCTCTTGAAGTATTTTCTGGGAAATACTATTTCCGCTTCAACGCCTTCACCTGCAGAACGCCTTTTGCGAATTTCGCATCCAGCAGGGTTCCTTCCACAACATCCGGATCTGTTATGACGGTTCCAGACATACTGTCGATGATGATGGCGTAACCTCTCTGAAGAACGGATTCCGGATTGAGATTTTTGAGCCTGCTTTTGAGGTCGGAAGCCTTGGATTTCAGTTTTTCCGTGTAAAGGCCGAACATGCTCTCCATCTTGTTCGACAATTCGTCAACTTTCTGCTGGCGCTCCCTCAGCAGATGTAGCGGCTCTTTGAAGACATAGCTTTGCGAGGCGTTCTGGAAGCGATGCTTGAATCTTTCAAGCGTCATTTTAATGGATGACTCCAAGCGTCTTCTGAAGTCCGAGATAGTTTTCGTGAACTCCTCCTGTTTTCCCACTACAAGCTCGGCTGCCGCCGAAGGGGTGGGAACCCGGAGATCGGATACGAAATCGCAGATTGTGAAATCTATTTCATGCCCTACTGCGCTTATGACCGGGATTTCACTTGCCGCTATCTCCCGTGCCAAGACCTCCTCGTTGAAAGGCCAGAGATCCTCGAGGCTGCCACCTCCCCGGGTTATTATTATCACGTCCACCTTACTTTTCCCATTGAAGAAACGTATGCCTTTGGCGAGTTCCTTCTCGGCTCCCTTGCCCTGAACCGCGGAGGGATAAATTCTTATGTTCAGGTTCGGGAAACGCCTGCTTATGATCTGAAGTATGTCGCGGACGGCGGCCCCGTCCGGAGAAGTCACTATTCCTATTCTACGCGGAAAAAGAGGAATCGGTTTTTTCCTTGATTCATCAAAAAGCCCCTCGGATGCAAGCAGGCTTTTAAGTTCCTCAAACCGTCTCTGCAGATCTCCCACACCTTTGGGGCGTATCATTTTTATTATAAACTGATATTCTCCCCTGACCTCATAAACGGAAAGCCTTCCGAAAATTTCAATTTTCGAACCTACGGCGATATCCAGTTTCCTCGCCTGAGCCGCTCCGCCGAAATATGCGGCCTTCAACTGTGTCTTCTCGTCTTTCACGGTCAAATAAACATGCCCCGACCGGTGAATGCTCAGATTTCCGATTTCCGCCTCCAGCCAGAACGGGGCAAAGCATCCCTCTATGACTTCCCTGAGGGAGGCGTTCACTTCAGAAACCGACCATACTTTTTCTTCCTGCATGTGGATGCCTTTGTTTTAATTGGGTGAGCCAATTTCAAAACTCAAGAAACGGTCGTGACCTGCCTTCGCTAAGATGCTACGGCAGGGCACGCAAGTACGACCCCTCCATCACGCCGCGGCGGATAAAAATGGAGGGCGAGGCTTGTCCGAGCCGCAGTTTTGAAATTACCTCGGGCGGCCAGAGGCCGCAACTTTAGTCGTTAGTCGTTAGTCGTCAGTCGTCACTGGTCACTTTAAAATTCCTTGCATCAAATCAAGGTTTTCAGAACAGCCTCAATTATTTGAACAGTACTGTTGGTAATGAAAAAACCTAATTTCCATATGATGTCAAAATATATGAAAACCACGATGAAAAGAACTGCTGTAATTCCGTTTTTAAGTTCCGGGTTGACTTTATGGATTCCCGGAAAAACAAAGGAAAACACATTGAACCCGTCCAGTATTGGAATAGGAAGCATATTGAATATGAAAAGCACGATGTTCAGGGCGGCTCCGAGAGATAAAAGCATCATCAGTCCGTATTCCGGTCCAGTATTGCCGTAAACAGCATGCGGACTGAATCTGGCAACAAGTGCGGCACCTGCCGCAAAAATTAAAAATAGGACAAGGTTCATGAAAGGGCCTGCAAACGACACGAGGGCGTCGCTGTATTTGTGTTTCATCCTTGAGGGGTTGACGGGAACCTGTCCCCACGCAATTCCAATCACCAGGAGCATTATAATTGCGAACAACCCCATCTGTTTCATGGGGTTCAGCGTGAGATGTCCCTGGTCGGCGGCGGTGCTATCGCCCTGCCACAGCGCCACTCTTGCATGCAGATATTCGTGACAGCATATCGAAAAGACAACCAGTGTAACCCACATAAGGTAAGTATTCGGATCACTGAATAACATCTTTATGAACATGAACAACCTTTCTCTTTGATTTCCCAGTACTGATAAGCCGGTGTTTCGTAAGGATGTGATTTTTTCAGGGCCTCAACCACCCTATTGATGTGTTTTGAATCACATACAAGCTCGACTTTGTATTCTTGAACTGTTTCAATCCTGTCTTTTTTACCAATGAACGGTTTGCTTCCTTTGCATGGACGGAACTGTCCAGTACCGGCGGTCTGCCAGGAACAGCAGTCATAGTTGCCAATTTTCCCGGCTCCTGCGGAGAAAACTGCGGACTTCACCTTCTCAAGATGGGTTTCCGGAACATAGAATTCAATCTTAAATATTTTCCCATTCATATTCCCGCCTAACCTTCCCTGTCCCTTCAGGACGGAATTCTTCTGATTCGTTTTCATTTTGAGTGGGTCGACACACAAAATATAAAAATAATTGAATATCCAATATCCAATGGAATTATCTGATTTGCCCCTTTTCACCGCGTCTATGCTTTTGAATAATATTGAGTCCAATTCATCGTTTTTTCAAGATGGAATTAATTTTCTTCGCCTGTTGAATGAGTTCATCTTTTCTTCACTTCACCCGTTGGATATTTCCGCCATGGCGGATTGGATATTGGATATTCAGTCTTTCTTTACCCACTCGATCTGAGAAAGAGCCTTTTTTCTTATCTTGATCCTACCATAGGCTATAACCTACGGCGTGTCCTTTAACCGTCTTTAACCCGGAGGGATAAGGTATTACAGCCTGTGTTTTCAACCACAGGTGCAATACACATAAGAATCCCGTCTTGAAGAGACGGGGCAATCTAACATGTCCTCAGGAACAAAAACTCAGTTTCCCCGAAACTGCGTCTTTTCACGGATTTCCACATGCCGGATTCCGACAGTATGCCGTTTATGACTTCAAGACTGCGACTGCCTGGAAGCTCCCAGACAAGCAACGAGTTTGCGGCCCATTCTGCGAACTTCTCATCTGAAAGGAGTTTTCTCAGCATTTCCTCAGAATCGGCATATGGAGGATCGGCGAAAACAATGTCTGCGTGAGGGATTCGCAAATAGGAATGCAGGACATTTGAACATACGACTTTCATTTCGGATTCGACACCGGCTTTTGCGACTTTCGCAATATTCTCCGCGATGATTTTGCAGTTTCTGGACTCGGATTCGAGAAACCAGACCTCTGCCGAACCGCGGCTGGCGGCTTCAAGTCCGACAGCGCCGGTTCCGGCAAAAAAATCGGCGACCCTGATTCCAGAAAAACTCCCCATGCTGTCGAAAAGGGCTTTTCTAGAACGGCCAAGCGTGGGTCTTACCAGAAATCCCTTCGGCACAGCCAGATGTATTCCCGAAGCCGTCCCGCCTATTATCTGCATAAGATAAATTTTCCTGCGTAAAATTTATAACGGTCAAACTACTTGGATTCCGACAGGCAATTTTTCAGTTCCGCAGAAAATCTCCTGCTTCCTGAAATGCCCAGTTTTGAAAGATAAAACTCGAGGGAAGTGCTCATGCAGCCCAATCCGTAAATTACACTGTTGGTGAAATTGATGCTTGACGCTTCCGGGAAATATTTTGTCGGACAGCTTATTTCCGCAACCTTGCATCCTGTCCAGATAATCTGGGCCAGCATCTGGTTGTCAAAAACAAAATCATCCCCGTTTCTGTCAAGCGGAAGTTTCAGCAGAAGTTCCCTTGAAAAAGCCCTGTATCCGGTATGGTATTCCGAAAGTTTCGCTCCCAAAAAAACATTCTCCGCCAAAGTCAGTATCCGATTATTGTAATATTTCCATCTGGGCATTCCCCCCTTTACGGCATATCCGCCGAGAATCCTGGAACCGAGCACGCAATGATAAAGTTCGTTGCCTATTAGGGATGCCATCGCAGGAATGAGTTTTGGCGTGTACTGGTAGTCAGGATGAACCATTATGACAATATCGGCCCCCTCTTCAAGCGCGAGGCGATAACAAATTTTCTGGTTACCCCCGTATCCTAAGTTCTTCTCATTCCTGAAGACACGCACTTTTTCCAGCTTCTCCGCAATGTCGGCAGTCTTGTCCCGGCTTGCATCGTCAACCAGTATCACAAGGTCAACGCAACCCTGGGCCATTACCTCTTCATAGGTCTGTACAAGCGTTTTCTCCGCATTGTAAGCAGGCATCACCACAACTATTTTCTTATCCTTGTACATGATTTCGCACCCCAGATAAATTTATTTTCAAAGTGGCTTCCTGCAGACATACTAGATAGAGCCTCCTCGAAAAGGTAATCTCAAAATGAAATTTGTCTTAAAAAGTAGCACAGACATTCTTGCCTGTGGGTTCAAATTTCATTTTCCGTCACAGACCAGACTTCGCTGGGAGGCTACGACATGGCGCACAGGATGTCTGTGCTACCCCATTTTCGAGCAACGTCTAGCTATGGATTCCCTTTCATTTCCCGATCTGAACCAGTATTTTCCACATGTCCTCAGGCTTCGAGCAGGCAAGGAATTTCTTCCTGTTCACGTCCTTGGCAAAATAATTGGCAAGCTTGGAGATCAGTTCAATATAAAAGAAGCTTGTCTGTGTGGGAACCGCCGACACAAAGAAAATTGAAAGACTGTCCCCGTTCTCTTTTATTATTCCTGGCTTGACTGTCCCGATTGCAAGGGTGAGACCACAGGCCTTGAACCCCCTGGCATGCGGGAACGCTATTCCTGAACCGACTGAAGTGGATATGAGGGACTCGCGCTTTAAAAGGGCCTTGACAAAAGTGTCGTCATTCTCCACGAACCCCTTTTCAGCGCAGTGCCTGCCGATTATCCCTATGACCTCCTCTTTTGTCTTCGCCTTGATATGAGGAAGCATCAGGTCATTGGACGAGAACCTAGCCACCCCCTTGTACTGGTGAAATTCATCGCTTGGCCTATCGAATTGGCCCTCGTTAAAATAGAGGAACCGCCCGCAGTTCGGACATGATATGCAGTGACTTGTCGAGAGCACGGAATTTGCGACGCCCACTGGGATTTTCATAAAACAGCTTGTACAAGCGCTGTTTATCATGGGGCATACGTAAATGTTGTATTTTTTGGATATTCTTTCATATATGATCGAGACTTCCGGAGGAAGGAGTTTCTTCAACCCGTTGATGTTCCTCTTCAATTCGGAACGGCTGGATTCCTGTTCCTCACCTTTGAGCGCCGCATGTTCGTGCAACGCTATTTCAAGATCCTGCATCTGGAGAAGCTGATTTATATATTTATTCATTTTTGCCTTGTCAATGGTTATAAAAACCCCTAAAAATCCGCATTTGGAGCCATATGCCAATTTTTAGACGTTCCATTATATAATAAAAATCCGGAGAGGGGATTATAATGTTTCATCGGGTAAAAATCAATCTTTTATGGAAATAATTTTTAAAGAGGTTAAAAAAAAAGCTCCGGGTTTTAGCCCGGAGCTTTTGGTGTAACGGAAAACATTGGGAAAACTATTTCTTGATTTCCCTTTCGGCATCTTCTTTCCTGATGCTGATCTGAATATTGTCGAGTGCCGAGAGCGAATCCTCGTCGAGCATTTCGCTGACCTTGACATTACCGAGAGCGGCAGTCACCTCTTCTCCCGCAGCTTTCAGGGCTTCCTCGGAATAATTCTCCTTGGCGGCCTTGACACTGAGTCCGATACGGCGCTCCTCCTTGTCAATCTTGATGACTCTCGCCTCGACTTCATCGCCGAGGGCAAGAATGTCCTTCACGCGCTTTACATGCTCCTCGCTGATCTGGGAGATATGGATGAGCCCGTCAATCTTATTGGAAAGTTCGATGAACGCCCCAAAAGCGGTAATCTTGGTGATTTTGCCTTTGACAAGGTCTCCGATCTTATAGAGATTGTCGATATTGAGCCAAGGATCGTTTTCGAGCTGCTTGAGACCAAGGGAAATCCTCTGCTGTGCAGGGTCTATGTCAAGTATTACTGCCTCGACTTCCTGCCCGACCTTAAGGATTTCATTCGGATTGTTAATCTTCCTTGTCCATGACATGTCGGAAACATGGATCATCCCGTCAATGTCGTTTTCAATTTCAACAAACGCGCCGTAGCTGGTCATGTTCCTGACTTTGCCCTTGATCTTGCTGCCGGCCGGATATTTCTGGGCAAGAACTTCCCACGGATTCTGTGTTGTCTGACGCAGTCCGAGAGAGATTTTCTTCTGATCCTTCTGAATGTCCAGGACAACGGCTTCCACTTCTTCGCCGACGCCGAGTATCTCCCCGGCCTTTGTAACGCGCTTGGTCCATGACATTTCTGAAACATGGATCAATCCTTCCACACCTTCCGATATTTCAACAAATGCGCCATAGGGCATGATATTGACCACGCGGCCCTTAATTGTGGATCCTACCGGGTATTTCTCATCAATCTTAACCCACGGATTCTCCGTCTTCTGTTTGAGACCGAGGGATACACGCTCCTTGACATTGTCAATATCGAGGATGACAGCTTCAATTTTCTGTCCGATCTCGAGCATTTCGGAAGGATGGGATATGCGCTTCCACGACATGTCGGTGATATGGAGAAGTCCGTCGAGTCCGCCGAGGTCGATGAATGCTCCAAAATCGGTGATGTTCTTAACCACACCGGTCCTGATGCTGCCTTTTTCCATATCCTTAAGGAGTGTGCTGCGCTTGCCGGCGCGGTCAGCCTCTAGGAGTTCCCTGCGGGAAACAACGATGTTTTTCCTGTCAATGTTTATCTTGAGTATTTTGAGGTCGTATTCCTTGTTGATGAAGTCGTCCATGTTGCGGACTGGTGCAATGTCAAGCTGAGAGCCGGGAAGAAACGCCTCAATGCCGAAGAGGTCGACAATGATTCCGCCTTTGACGCGGTGTTTCATGAGGCCCTTGATGACTTGGCCTTCCTTGTATTCGGAGCAGAGCTTGTCCCATGACCTCTGGAAGGAAGCCTTGGATACGCTGAGTTTCGGCATGTGGTTTTCATCTTCGATCTGTTCAAGATAGACATCGATGATGTCTCCCGCCTTGATTTCCTTCCAGTTCTTGAATTCTTCGGACGAGATGAATCCCTCCGACTTGTACTGGATATCCACCAGGACGCCGTTATCGCGTTTTTCAATTACGCGCCCCTTGAGGATAGACCCCTGGATAAAATCGGTTTTCATTTCCTGTTTGAGGACTTCTTCCATTGAAGAAGGCATGTTTTCGAGATCGATGAAGCTTGCTACGTTGTTTTGTTCGTTTGTTGACATTGTTTTCTGTTTTTGGTTAAAGTTGATGTTTAAAAACCGGATCCCCAGCCTGCAAGGGAATCCCTGATGCAAATACAAAAAGCCTGTTACTGTAGACCTCTATGCTGTAAAATCAACAGGTATTTGAAAAATTATCCGAGTTGATTGCAAAATACAAGAAAACGACTAAGAAATCCGCAGTCAGGCATTTTGCTGTTTTTTTTCAAATCCCCTTGCTTTTACACATATATAAATTAATTTATATTATATGACAAAATTGTAATAAAACATTTTTATATATTACAAAAATGTAACTGTATTAAAAGACATGCCTTGAAGCTGAATTCATATTTTGTTGTTTACAAGCAAGTTACGGATTTATAAATGCCGTTGGCATTCATACTGCTAGCCCAATTAACTTTAAAATTCTATAATATTCATATCAATTGAAGGAGGAGCGCATGAATCTCAGGAAACACGTGATATCGAACATCGCAAACAAGAAACTGGAAGTCCGGAAAGACGGCAGGGACTGCGACATAACCGCAATTTACGGGCAGGACGTATTCAACCTGAAAACAATGAAGGACTATCTTCCGAAACCGGTTTACAGGAAGCTCATGCACACCATAAGGAACGGGGCGACCCTTGACCCGACAATAGCGGACGATGTATCGAACGCGATGAAACGGTGGGCCCTCAGCAAGGGTGCAAGCCACTATACCCACTGGTTCCAGCCCCTCACAGGCTCAACCGCCGAAAAACATGATTCCTTTATCGAGCCCGATCTCGAAGGCGGGGTGATGATGGATTTTTCAGGCAAATCCCTAGTCAAGGGCGAACCTGACGCATCAAGCTTCCCATCCGGCGGGATAAGGGCGACATTTGAAGCCCGCGGCTATACGGCATGGGATCCGACCAGCCCCGCTTTCATAAAGCACAGCGCATCCGGGGCAGTCCTCTGCATTCCGACAGCTTTCTGCTCGTATACCGGAGAAGCTCTCGACAAGAAAACACCGCTTCTCCGTTCCATGCAGGTGATTTCCGCGCAGACGAAAAGGCTCCTCGCGTGCTTCGGCGAGAAAGTCGACGGGAAGGTTGTGGCAACCCTAGGCCCGGAGCAGGAATATTTCCTTATAGACAAGGAACTTTATCTTGCCCGTCCGGACCTCATTCAGACAGGACGCACCCTGTTCGGAAGCGTGTCCGCCAAACACCAGCAGATGGAAGACCATTATTTCGGCGCCGTCAAGGAGCGCATTTTGAATTTCATGAACGAAGCCGACCAGACCCTGTGGAAACTCGGCATTCCTGCCAAAACCCGCCACAACGAGGTTGCCCCGGCCCAGTTTGAACTGGCCCCTATTTTCGAGGAGCTGAATCTTGCAGTCGATCACAACATGATTGTCATGGAGGTTCTCCGCGTAGTCGCCTCCCACCATGGACTCGTCTGCCTGACACATGAGAAACCGTTCGCCGGAGTGAACGGTTCAGGTAAGCACAACAATTGGTCGCTGATGGTGTCGCCTGACGGGAAAAACCTTCTCGAACCAGGAAAGAATCCTCACGAGAACGCGATATTCCTCACGCTACTCTGCGCAATAATAAGGGCTGTCGACCGCCATGCCGACATTCTCCGTGCGACAGTCGCACATGCCGGGAACGATCACCGTCTCGGCGCAAATGAAGCCCCTCCGGCGATCATTTCAATCTTCCTCGGGGAACAGCTTACGGATGTCATCGGGCAGATTGAAAAGGGCGGATCAAGATCCTCAAAATCGGGGGGAACGATGCATGTCGGGGTGGACACCCTTCCCATTCTTCCGAAAGATGCTACAGACAGGAACCGCACAAGTCCATTCGCATTTACAGGAAATAAATTCGAATTCCGCGCCGTCGGTTCAAACCAGTCATGCGCAGGGCCGAACATCGCCCTCAATACAATCGTCGGCGAATCCATCGATGAAATAGCGACTGAGCTTGAGAAAGTTCCGGCCGCAAAATTCAACAACTCCCTTCAGGCGATACTCCAGGACATAATAAAAACCCACAAAAGGGTGATATTCAACGGCGACAACTATACTGCGGAATGGGCAAAAGAGGCTGCAAAACGCGGACTTCCCAATTTTAAGAAAACTCCGGAAGCCCTGGACTCCCTTCTCTCCAAAAAGGCTGAACACCTCTTTGCAAAATATAAGGTGTTGAGCAAAACAGAACTGCATTCCCGCCATGAAGTCTATATCGAGGAATACAAAAAGACCATCATCCTCGAAGGAACCCTCGCCCTCAATATGGTAAAGACCATATTCATCCCGGTTGCAATAAGACAGCAGAGTATTATCGCAGACAATGTAATCAAACTCAAGGCAATCGGAGTCTCCGCCGGATCAGAGGAACAGAAGAAGAAAGCCGTAATAATCGGCAGCCTAATATCCCGCCTATGCGGATCCGGCGAAAAAATGGAAAAATTCCTTGAAGCGTACAGGACTGATGCAATCCTTAAAGAGACTGAAAACATGAGGGAGGCTGTGGATAAGCTGGAACAAGAAGTGGACGACGACCTCTGGCCCCTTCCAAAATACGGGGAGATGCTTTTCATCTATTAGGGGGTGTTGCCTGAAACGTAATCCCTCAGTCTTTATGGCACAGAGTTACAAAGGCACAGAGGCACAGAGGCACAGAGTGAAAAAGATAACAGAGCTGATTTGAAAATACAAAAAAATGGTTGTTATGGCAATACGCCCGTTGGAGTTCACAACTTTAGTGTGTCTTTATATTCAATAGGTTACGCACGCTAAAGCCGTGAACTCCAACTTTTGAAATCAGCTCAAAAGAGGCAATTTTGAAATTGCCTCAACAAATAATGAAATAAAGAAGTGAAAATACCGTATGGAAATGGGTGTTGGTCATGCCGATTTTGCTCACGTCGCCTCTGCTTTGTGCCTTTGTGCCTTTGTAACTTTATCCCGCCAGCACGGCATAGACTGACCGATTACCCTGAAACAACGCTTGCAGGCGGTTTTCTATTCCACTCTCCTTGATTATTAACTGGTACGGCACTATCATTAAAACTGGAAAAATGAAAAACCTATCAGTGCGGACTCTTGGGATTGCATTAAAAGCCAGGGGGGGTCGATATTAAGGAGAACCGTAAAATGGATCGGACACAGCGCATCCTTGTGGTGGATGACGAAAGCGCCAACCGAGATCTTCTGGTCAAGATGCTAAAAGGGCTCGGTCACAGCGCCGAGTCGGCAAACGACGGTTTTCAGGCATTGGCCCAGCTCAAACTCGGATACGACCTGTTGCTTCTGGATATTATGATGCCAGGCATGGACGGGTTTGAAGTCGTACGCAAAATCAGGGGTGGAACGGAATGCCAGGATATCCCCATATGCATGGTGACCGGGCTTTCCAGCAGGGAGGATCGTTTGCGGGCGGTGGAGGCCGGCGTGAACGACTTCATAGCAAAACCGTTCGACATGATGGAATTAAAAATCCGCACAAATTCGCTGCTCAGGGAAAAAGAATCCCGGGAAGCCCTCAAACGATATCAGGCTGAACTTGAAGAAATTGTGGACAGGCGGACAGTGTCCCTGCGGCAGGCGCTTCAGGAAACGGCGGAAGCCCAGCGCAAAACGTACCAGGCACAACTTGAAACCATTGAAAGACTGGCTATTGCCGCCGAACACAGGGACAGGGAAACCGCATCCCATATCAAACGGATGAGCCACTACTGCCACCTGATCGCCAAAAAACTCGGACTACCGGCCCAGGAATGCGAAATAATCCTTAACGCCACCCCTATGCACGATGTCGGAAAAATAGGCATCCCGGATGCCATACTCCTGAAACCGGGAAAACTCGACCCATCCGAATGGGAAATCATGAAAAAACATGCCGAGATAGGGGCGCTTATCCTTGGAGGCTCATCTTCCGACCTTCTCCAAGCAGGAGAAATAATCTCCAGATCCCACCATGAGCGCTGGGACGGCACCGGCTACCCCATGGGACTGTCCGGGGAAAACATACCCCTCTGGGGCAGGATAACCTCCCTGGCCGACGTATTTGACGCCCTTACGAACAAGCGTCCATACAAAGATGCTTTTTCAAACGAGATGGCGGTGCAAATCATGAAAGAGGCGCGCGGGGTCTTTTTCGATCCGAAACTATTGGACATATTTCTGGACAACCTTTCCGAAGTGTTCGCCATACAAAAACAATTCATGGATACTTCTTGCGAGAAATAACCCCGACCACGCGTTCAGGAATACTGGGAAACTATTCGCGTCCGCAAGCAGCCAAACATAAAATAATCTCGATTTTTTCATGCATCCATACGTTTCGGTATTGTGTTTGTCCATGAAATATCATATAATGTGTCTGCAACAAATACAGCGGGGCGATATGGACTCGGGGAAAAAATACGAATTCAGGAAATTGAAAAACTCTTCGGATAAGATTTTGATCTGCCCGAAATGTTTTGAATTGCTTTTCAGGGATGACTTCGAGCATTTCTCCTGCTGTCCATACTGCGACTCGCCGATTGAGATAAGCGATGAGATGGAGGATTATCTGCTGAAACCGATTGTGGACAACTGGATTTCAAATCAAAACCAGTCATTTCCGGGAACATTTCACCCTGAAAGCTGACCGTCCGTAATTTTTTTCAATATTTTGCCATATCATGCTTGCATGTCTTCAATATAAGTCTATTTTACCCGGCTCGATAAATTTTTTAATTTTTTTATTTACATGCCAGCTGTACGGAACATTTATCATTGAATTCCGCGGTTCTGGCAGGGTAGTAGGAGTTTGCTTATGAAAGTTAGAGCATCGGTAAAGCGTCGTTGTGAATTTTGTCAGATAATAAAAAGAAAAGGCGTGTTGAGAGTGCAATGTTCACGCAACGCACGCCATAAACAGAGACAGGGTTGATATTATATTAAGGAAGGGAATTTTTTATGCCGCGAATTCTTGGTGTTGATATACCCGGTAGGAAACGTATTGAGTTTTCACTGCCCTATATTTATGGGATAGGTCCCACAAGGGCTCTTGAAATCATAAAGAAGGCGAATATTCCTATCGGCACAAAAGCAGATGATCTGAGTGATGAGCACATCTCCAAGATCACAACAATCCTCCAGGACGACTATCTTGTTGAAGGAGACCTTCGCAGAATGGTCGCCCAAGACATCAGACGCCTCGTCGCCATCAGTGCATACCGTGGAACCAGACATCGCAGAGGTCTTCCGGTAAGAGGGCAGAGAACGAAAACCAACGCCCGCACAAGAAAAGGCAAGAGGCAGACAGTTGGGGCGATCAGGGATAAGACAGCACGTAAGATCGTCTCATCAACCGACGAATCAAAAGACCAGAAGAAAAAGTAATCCTTTATTTCAAATCAGGAAGGTAGATTATGGCTGAAGAATCAAAAGGCAAGAAATCTGAAAATACAGAAAAAATCAAAAAAACGGATGCCGCTCAGGCAGCCGCAGAAGCTCCTGTCGCTGAAGAGGGGGCCGTAAAAAAGAAGATCAAGGCCTCCCGCATTGTTCCGACAGGTATCGCATACGTCCACTCCACATTCAATAACACCAAGGTCACCTTCACTGATCTCCACGGCAATGTGCTATGCTGGGGAAGTGCTGGAAGATCCGGTTTTAAAGGATCTAAGAAAAGCACCGCATATGTAGCCCAGCTTGTCGCCACCGAAACTGCAAAAAAAGCGCAGTCTCTCGGAATGAAAGAGGCTGAAGTGAGAATCAAGGGCCCTGGCGCAGGACGCGAATCTGCCGTGCGCGGCATCGCCGCCGCCGGAATTGAAATACTTGCCCTGCAGGATATCACGCCGGTTCCACATAACGGTTGCCGCCCTGCTAAAAGACGTCGCGTTTAATTTTTTATTCGGTAATTCGTAAAATAACATAAAATAAACAATGTTTGAATAATTCTGGAGGTAATTCAATGCCAGCTTCAAGTGCCTTTCCAATGCCTCGTTCGGTAGAGTTGGATGAATCGACAGCAACAGCCAACTATGGTAAATTCACAGCAGCCCCCCTACAGAGGGGTTTTGCCCACAGTATCGGAAATTCGCTCCGGAGGATACTCCTGTCATCTCTCGAGGGCGCATCCATTTCCGCAATCAGAATCGACGGGGCTTCCCATGAGTTCACAACCCTCCCAAACATTATCGAGGATGTGACCGACATCGTCCTGAATCTTAAAAGGATCCGCATCAATTGTACCGGAGACCTCCCAAAAACACTCGAAATTAAAAAAGACAAGCCCGGAGCTGTAACTGCGGGGGACATTGTTACGGACGGAACCGTGGAAATCCTGAATCCCGACCAGGTTATCTGCACCCTCGACAAAAAAGGTTCTTTCCGCGCCGAAATAGAAATCATCAAAGGCCGTGGCTATTACTCGGCGGAAAAAAATAAAAAAGCGGACCAGCCTCTCGGAACAATTCCGATTGACTGTCTCTTCAGCCCCATAACCCATGTACGTTACAATGTGGGAACAGCACGCCTCGGCGAGGAAACTGAAATGGACAGCCTTATCCTGGAAATATGGACCGACGGCAGAGTGGCTCCAAGAGATGCCTTGGAAAAAGCCTCCAAGATCCTTCAGGATCATCTCAGGCCTTTCCTCGGTTCACTTGCCGGTGAAGAGGGCTCTCTCGCCTCCATCAGCGAAGTGGAACAGAAGCTTTACAAGATGCTTGTCCAGCCTGTTGACAATATCGAACTTTCCGTCAGAGCCCAGAACTGCCTTAACAACGCAAATATCAAGCTCATCGGCGAACTCTGCCTGAAATCAGAATCCAAGATGCTTAAATTCAGGAATTTCGGCAGAAAATCGCTTGACGAAATCAAAGCGAAACTTATAACCTTAGGTTTGTCTCTCGGCATGTCGTTCAGCGAGGAGATGGTTACCCTTCTGCAGACTGAAGCTGACAAGATGAAAGCTAAAACTCAGGAGGAGGAATAATATGCGTCATCGTTATTTTACATTTAAAATAGGGCGCTCAAGCGCCCATAGGACTGCCATGCTTGGAAATCAGGTAAGCTCCCTGATCATGCATGGTCAAATCAAGACAACCATTGTAAAGGCAAAACAGACTCGCCGCGTAGCTGAAAAAATGATCACCTACGCCAAAAAAGGCGACCTGCATCACAGACGTCTCGCAATTTCCAAGATCCGTGATGAAGATGCTGTGAAAAAACTTTTTGCTGAAATCGCTCCGAAATATGTCGATCGCAAAGGCGGATATACGAGAATAATCCGTATCGGACAGAGACTGGGAGATGCAGCAGAAATGTGTATCCTTCAGCTTGTGGGCGAGGAAAATACCGTAAAACCTGCAAAAAAGAAGAAAAGTGTCGCGAAAAAAGCTGCGGATAGCTCAGCAGAAAAGACCGTAGGGAAAAAATCTCCCAAAAAAGCCGTCGCAAAGGCGAAGATCGAAAAAAGCGAAGAAAAGAAATAATACCATGCAATGCGCATGATTTTCAAAACCCCGGAAACTCTCCGGGGTTTTTTATTTTGAATGCAGTTCCCTGTACAATCATCTTAACCATGATAAATTTTATCCATAGGAGAAAATTTATATGAACTTCGACTTTAAAGGCTACAATGTCGTCGTCACGGGTGGCACCAGAGGCATCGGAAAGGCGATATCAGAGGCTTTCCTCAAAAATGGCGCGACCGTAACCGCAACATTCTTCGGAAATGAAAACGCCGCCGAAAATTTCAAACAGTCGTGGCCGGATTATCCACTGGAAATTGCCAAATTCGATATTTCCGACTACAAGGAAGCAGAATTATTTTTCCAGAGATTCGACAAGGATAATAAATCCCTGGAGGTTCTTGTAAACAATGCCGGCATCCGCAAGGACAATGTCCTGGGAATGATGCCATTCCAGGACTGGGATGCTGTAATCTCCACAAATCTCACCGGCACATTCAACATGAGCAAGTTCGCCGTCCAGAAAATGATGCAGAACAAATTCGGAAGAATCATAAACATTAGCTCCCCATCCGGGAAATTCGGTTTTGCAGGACAGGCGAACTACGCGGCCGCAAAAGCCGGACAGGTTGCCCTATCCATGTCCCTTGCAAAAGAGACAGCCCGGCGCGGAATAACAGTCAACTGTGTTTCTCCCGGTTTCATAGACACCGAATTCATCTCCGACCTTCCGGAAGACCTCAAAAAAACTTACATCCAGCAAATCCCCCTGAAAAGATTGGGAAAACCGGAAGAAGTTGCAAACGCAGTCCTTTTCCTCTCATCAAAAGAGGCTTCATATATTACAGGGTCGGTCCTGGAAGTGACAGGCGGCCTCTGAGAAAGATGCAGACATTAACCTGCAAATCCGTCTCCGGATTTATTTTATTTCATGCCAAAGGTCTTTTCCTTCAGTTCCAGATAGAAAATATAATTTTCCCAGCTTACGTCAGGTGGACACCTGTGATCGCAGAACGGAATATATCCGCCACGTTCAACTAGGGGGATGAGAGATTCCATATATTCTGTTATCTCCTTCGGACCGGCGATTATCTTTGTCTTGTCGAACCCCCCCATGATCCTCAGATCCTTGCCGTATTCCTTCAGCAGTTCTCCGGGATGGCAGCAGCACATGACCTCGTACGGGAACAGGCAGTTCACCCCGCCTTCCAGGAAGTATTTCATTATTGGCCTGACATCGCCGTCGCAGTCGATCCACCAGAGGTCGATGCCGTGCTTCTTAAGTTTCGCGTTAATTCTCTTATAGCGGGGCATGACTTTTCCCTTGAAGAAATCCACGGATACAAGCGGGCCGTTTTTGAAGCAGATATCCTCCCAGCCTGAAGCAAAGTCGAACTTGAAATGAGGTAGCACTTCATCGAGGAAATTCTCGATCAGCACGCACTGGTTCTCAATCATGTCCTCTATCATTTCGGGATAGTCGTAGATGGCGTAGCTCATGCCTTCCACTGTGAGAAGATCCCTTACAAGTCCGATCATCGAACCGCAATCGACGCCAAGGGGATAATCGCGGTTCTCCGGATGTTGTTCCTTGAGTTTTGCAATATCCGGTTTTCTTTCAGAATTGTCGGGGTTGAGATGTTTTGCCTTGACCATTTTCCAATCGTCCGGCCCCTGTATTGACGAACCGATATAATGAGGAATGGTGCTGTGTCCGTCCTTGGGGATTTCGCAGATTAGCCCGTTATAGTCTACAATAGTTTTGGAAGTCGCCGTTTCAGAGAGGGTTTTCCGCTCGAAAGATGGCAGGAGCCAAGGCGCGCCTATGCCCGCGGTCCTGTCAAAGCTGAAAAAGATGTTTGCATCATTTTCATTTGTGATCTTGTTTTCCATGAAAGGTTTCCAGAGGGAGTAGTTCTCCTCCCAGTAGCCGAACTCCATGTTGAAGCACCTGTCAACAGGTTTGTAGTGCATCTGGCTGTTGAAGCGCTCCCGGTCGGTCATCTTGCTTTTCCATTTCGGTCTGCACGGCGTAATGTTGCTCATTTGTTTTCTCCTGTTAGCATTATATTGATATTAATTTTATTCCATTGGCAATAATGTTGACAATGGAATAAAATTATTCAACAGCTAAATATTGCTAAAGTCTGGATTATATTGCTATTATGAAGAATAAGTTCATGAAAAGTTTCTCGTGTTCTCCGTCACCCGTGGGACGCCAGATGGGGATATGGGTTACGGTCGGCGGTAATTTCAACACGAATGAACATGTTTTGAAATCCCGCAATTTTGATCAGTCTCTCCTGATTTACTGCGTTGACGGTGCGGGAACCTATACTCTTGGTGAGACCGTATATGAAATCGGGAAAGGCGACATTTTCCATGTGCCTGCGCATTTCACACACGGGTATGCCTCCGATCCGGATGTCGGATGGAATATCAAATGGCTTCATTTCGGAGGGAGCTATGCGGGGGATCTTATTCGAATAGCCGGATTCAGTGCTGTTCAACCAGTGAGGAAAATCGGAGCCGGAGGACCTGTCAATAATAGTTTTGACAATCTCCTGAGTGCCCTTTCCGGCAAGAAGATTAATTACGGTATTGATGCAACGAAGGCGTTTCTGAACATTCTGATTGAGCTAATCAAAATCTCAGGGGGGCACGATTCAAAGAAGAATTTGACAGAGATGGTCTCCGCTGAAAGTGTCAATCTTGTTTCCGCCGCGAAAAAAGCGGGTTATTCAAAATTCCATTTTTCCAAGCTGTTTAAGAAAAGCACAGGCATCTCCCCTTGGACATATGCACTAGGGCTGAAGATTGACAGGGCGAAGGAGATGCTCATGAATTCAGATGTTTCCATAAAGGAAGTTGCAATTACCGTAGGCGTCAACGACCCCAATTATTTCTCCAGGCTCTTTGCGAAACACGCAGGAATGCCTCCCAGCCGATATAGGCAACTGATGTCGGAAAGATGAAAAGAATACGATCCCTTGTTGTCAAATCGAGGATGTGGCCTAGTACCCTGTATCGCAGATAAATGGAACAAATCATGTCTATTTTCGATGCGGATTCGGCTTGGCGGAGATAAGGCGATGCTGTAGTATTGTTGTTTCCCGTATCAATATCTTGATTTCTCTTTTCCTTACATTACATTTCTTGCATATGACATGAGATTAATAATGGATAAGGTGAAAATAATGACTTTTCTCGGACTTAAGGGGAAGAAGGTTCTGATTTTCGGTATAGCGAACCGGAAAAGCGTTGCCTTTCACATCGCCGAAGTCCTGAAGGAGTCCGGGGCGGAAATAATCTGCTCCGTCTACGGAAAAGAGCAAAAAGAAATAGTCGATAAATATTTCCCCGGAACACCTGTTTACTCATGTGATGTCGGCGACGAAGACGCCTTAAGGGACCATGCAGGGGAAATCGGGGCGAGACACGGGAAAATCTACGGGATTGTCCACTCAATCGCGTTTGCGAACTTCGCAGACGGGCTGAAACCGTTCCATGAGACGAAAAAATTAGATTTTCTCAAGACTATGGACATATCGTGTTTCTCTTTCATCCAAATAGCCGACTTCTTCAAACCATACATGGAAATAGACGGGTCCATAGTCACAATCTCCATATCTACGACACGTATGGCCGCTGAAAACTATGGATACATGGCTCCAGTCAAAGCCGCACTGGACTCCAGCATCTGCTTCCTCGCAAAATCGCTCAGTGAAGACACTAAAATAAGGGTGAACGGAGTAGGTGCCTCCCTTCTGAAAACATCCGCATCCGCAGGCATACCCGGATATATCGAGCCATATCTCTTCGGCGAAAAGGCAACTCTCCGCAAAGAAGCTTTGAAAACCGATGAAGTTGCGAATGTCGCAGCTTTCCTCCTAAGCCCGCGTTCAAGCGGAATAAATGCACAGACCGTAATAGTTGACGCCGGAATGTCGGTTAATTATTTTGACCGGGAAATCGTAAAAGCCGCACTGTCTCAGAAATAAAAAAAAGGAAATGAAATCATGAAGAAGACACTTCTGACCGGAATCATGGCCATCACAGTATTATGCGGAGTGGCCTCACTTGCAAAACAGGAACTGAAACTGGGCGATGCCGCACCCGAAGTGAGTGTGAAAATGATAAACGGAACGGAATACGGGAAGACATTTTCCCTGTCCGAATTCAAAGACAAGGTGGTCGTCCTGGAATTCTGGGCGACATGGTGCCCCCCGTGCAGGGAAAGTATTCCACATCTGTCGAAGCTTCAGGAAAAATATAAGGACAAAATTGTGTTAATCGGCGTTTCCGGAGAAAACAGGGACGTTGTTGAAAATTTCTGCAAGAAGCAGAAGGAAATGAAATATCGGGTCGCCATTGACGACAACAATAAAACTGCTGGAATCTATATGGGCGGGTTCGGTGTAAATGGGATTCCCCACGCCTTCATAATCAAGGAAGGCAAGATAATCTGGCATGGTCATCCAATGCAAATAGATGCGGAACTTGAAAAAGCAGTTGGAAATGAAAAAAAATAAAAAGTCTTTTTCCGATATCCTGAAAGCTGTTGCAGAGGGGAAGATTGACCCCGTGTCAGCCCTTCATGAGCTTGGAGCCCTTCAAAATCCGGAAAAACTTGATTTCGTAAAAATTGACCATACAAGGAAAAACCGTTGCGGATTCCCTGAATTCATCTACGGTGAAGGGAAAACTCCGGAACAGATAATCAAGATAATCCGCGTAATAAGCGGAAAGAAACATGCATGCCTTGTCACACGGCTGGCCGAAGATTCCGCAAAAACGATTCTCAAGGAATTTCCAACCGCCTCATATGATAGGGATGCCAGGGTTCTAAGTATTTTTTCCGGGAGCCGGAAAAAATCAAAAGGCAAAATACTGATAGTTACCGCCGGAACAGTCGACATCCCCGTCGCGCTTGAGGCGAAATACACCGCTGAAGCCTGCGGATGCAATGCCGAAATCGTCACTGATGTCGGAGTAGCAGGTCTTCACAGACTCCTTTCCAGACTTAAAATACTGCATGGTGCAAAAGTAATTATCGTAGTGGCGGGAATGGAAGGCGCCCTCCCCAGCGTTATTGGCGGTCTTGTCTCCTGTCCTGTGATAGCAGTACCGACAAGTGCCGGATACGGTACCTCCCTCAGCGGCCTGACCGCGATGTTCGCAATGCTGAACAGCTGCGCGAACGGCATCCTTGTCACAAATATAAATAACGGCTTCGGGGCCGGTTGCGCCGCCGCAAGAATACTGAAGTAACACAGGCTTAAGCCTGTAGTAGGATTAAAAAAAAGAGGGAGAAATGCAGGCTGAAAGCTTGCATTACCATGAGACCTGAAACTACCGCGTTTTATTGAAGAAGCTTATCTCACGGAGAGTCTCCAGTTGTTCATATTTCGTTACTTTCAGGCTTAAAAACTCAATCCCAAAGGACAAACTTTTCGAACTCAAAAATAAATATGACAGAATCAAATCCGAGTGCCTGAATGATAATGATCTGTTAAAAGCCCAGAGAATACATTTTCTCCATATTGAAAAAATCATTGATTCTAACAGGTCTGCCGATGATATCTCCTTGGCTACTGCTGGAATTGCTGAAATTATAATGGAGCGTATTGAATGGATGGAGCAAAATACAGGATGGAGAATCCCGTCCTATGTTATTATGCCAACTCACATCCATTGCCTTATGAATGGAGAAAAAGCAGATAGAAGTCTTTCAAAAGCACTTCAACTATTAAAGGGGTATACGGCTAAAAAAGCCAATGACCACCTCAAAAGAGAGGGGGCATTTTGGTCTCCTGAATCTTTTGATCACTGGTGCAGAAGCTCTGAAAAGGAAGAATCAGCCAAAAGATATATCAGGAACAATCCCGTCAAGGCAGGGCTCGTCAAGTCCGCCGATGATTGGCCTTGGCTTAAGTAACACAGGCTTTAGCCTGTAGTTGGGTTAAAAAAAAGAAGAGGAAAATTGCAGGCTGAAGCCTGCATTACTTATGAAAATCATTGATTTCCTAGGCCTTAAAAAAAGTATTGCCGCCATGCTGTGCATGGTTATACTGATCGGCCTTGGTGAAAAAATGGCTGAGCGGTTCCTTCCACTTTATCTCATGGCTCTCGGAGGAGGCGCATTTTCAATCGGCCTCCTCAACGGACTCAACAACCTTCTCAATGCCCTGTATTCGTTCCCCGGAGGCTATGTCAGCGACAAATTCGGTTATAAGCGGGCTCTGATGCTGTTCAATGTAATTGCGATGGTCGGGTATCTTATTGTCATCATATTCCCGTACTGGCAGGCCGTAATCATCGGGGCTTTCTTCTTCCTGGCATGGACAGCGGTCTCACTTCCCGCCACAATGGACATGGTTTCTACTGTTCTCCCGAAAAACAAGCGAACAATGGGCGTTTCCATGCATTCCTTCATAAGACGCGTCCCGATGGCGTTCGGTCCGGTTTTCGGCGGTATCCTGATTACATGCTACGGTCAGACAAAAGGTATTCAACTCGCTTTCATCGCGGCTCTAATTCTTGCGGCAATATCCCTAGTCGTACAGCAATTTCTGATAAATGATGACGGAAAAAGAAAAAGCGATGCGACTCTTCATCCCTGGAAGGCGATGAGGTACATCAATTCTGACCTCAGGAACCTCCTCGTCTCCGATATTCTCATCCGATTCTGCGAACAGATACCTTATGCGTTTGCAGTGGTGTGGTGCGTAAAACTCAACAGCATTTCCGAACTTGATTTCGGCATACTGTCAGCTGTCGAAATGGTGACAGCCATGCTGATTTACATTCCAGTGGCATATCTTGCGGATAAGAGCTCGAAAAAACCTTTTGTGGTCGCCACATTCTGTTTCTTCACAATCTTTCCGCTACTCCTGTTTTTTTCACATTCATTCTGGATGTTGCTCGGCGCATTTATAGTCAGGGGATTGAAAGAATTCGGCGAACCCACAAGAAAAGCGCTCATAATGGATCTCGCTCCAGAAGACAAAAAAGCTGCGACTTTCGGAGTTTATTATATGATAAGGGATATTGTCGTTTCGATTGCGGCTTTCGCTGGAGCTTTCCTATGGGACTCTTCAACATTCAAAAAAGTTGCGGATATCACCGGTATCGGGAACAGCCTTGTCCCATGGGTTGAAAAAGTCGCCTGTCCGGAGCTTAACCTTATCGCCGCATTTGCCTGCGGAGTTGCAGGGACAATCTATTTCGCCGCCTTCGGAAAGGATTTGAAAACCCAACCAACAAGTCGCCAAGACACCAAGTAAAATTAGTGTGAATTAGTGGTGAGGTCTTTATATTTTGAATTTACCTATTGATTAACTTTGTGCCTTTGTGCCTTAGTGGTTATAATATCTTCATGAAAACAAAACAAAAAGCAGTGGTTCTCCTCAGCGGCGGACTTGATTCCGCCACAGTTCTCGCATATGCCATAAAAAAGGGGTTTGAATGCCATGCCCTGAGTTTTTCATACGGACAGCGTCACAATATCGAGCTCAAAGCCGCGAAAAAAGTGGCGGAAAAGCTCGGAGCCATTCAGCATTTCACCATCAACATAGATCTTCGAAAATGGGGCGGTTCGGCTCTTACTTCTTCCGGGATGAAAGTTCCAAAAGGTGGAGTAAAGAAAGGAATACCCGTGACATATGTCCCTGCAAGGAACACCATATTCCTCTCTTTTGCCGTAGCCTGGGCTGAAACAATCGGGGCAAGGGATATCTTCATAGGTGTGAATTCTCTCGACTATTCCGGCTATCCCGACTGCCGCCCGCAATTCATAAAAGCTTTTGCGAAATGCGCAAATCTCGGCACCAAAGCGATTGACGACGGCTGGAAATTCAAAATACACGCCCCTCTTCAGACGCTCACCAAATCGGAAATAATCCGACTCGGCACAGAACTCGGAGTCGATTATTCCCTTACGCACAGCTGCTACGATCCCGACTCAAAAGGCCACGCCTGCGGAAAATGCGACAGTTGCCGCCTGAGAAAGAAAGGCTTTCAAGAATCCGGAATAAAGGATCCTACGGTTTATAAGTGACAGGTATGAAAAAGAAAAACGTGGCAACTCCAAAAAAGGCAAAGCCTAAAGCCATTGTCAACCCGGACTATTCCCTGGAATTGTCCATGATTATAGCTCGGCTTGCCTTACCGATGGAAAAGCGGACAGGATTTCTCCGGAGAAGACTGCCGAACGGTGGAAGCAGCTTGTGATGCACCCTGCATATAAGAATCTTCGCCGAGATTTATACACTTATGGCGCACAACATGACCAGAAGGCCATTTCAGAATTTCTTCAGCACTTGACTCCGACATCTGACGACCAGCGACCAGCGACCAGCGACCAACGACCAGCGACTAACAACTTGCGCCCTTTCCATTCACTTCTCCAGATACGCGATAGTCTCAAAGTGCGAAGTTCGCGGAAACATGTCGAAGAGGCGGGCCTTCTTGAGCTTGAATCCGCATTCGCAGAGGAATTTCATATCCCTTCCCATCATGTCGGGAGCACAGGAAATATAGATTAACTTCTTGACTCCTGTTGAAATCATCTGGTTTTTAAGTTTCAGGCTAAGCCCTCCCCTCGGCGGATCCAAGAGGACGACAGTCTCTTCGGATTTCATATTGCGTGAATTTTCAGTCATGAACACCTCAGCGCTTTTCGCGGAGAATCGGCATTTGTCCGCGAGCCCGAGGGCAACTGCATTTTTTACGGCGGACTTAATCGTAACAGGGTCGCTGTCGACTCCGATGACCGATTCAATTCCGGCCTTTGCCGCAGCAATACTGAAGAAACCGCAGCCACAGTACAAATCAATAAGGCTGGATGCTTTTGAGTCATTTGCCATTTTTGCGGTTTCCGCGGCAAGAAGGTCTGCGCATTTCGGGTTAACCTGGAAAAAACTTCCGCACGGAACTTCAAGAACTCCGAATGCCGTCTCCTCCTCCAGGACTCCATCCACCGACCTGTTTTCTATCCAGAACTGCACCTGGTCTTTCAGCGTGTATCTGAATGTGATGTCGGAGGATCCGGAATACTTGTTCAAATCCTGTCTGATCTCTGCGAGTTTCGCGTTTATTTCAATGTCGGCAAGGGGACAGTTATCCACATCGATTATGCTGACATTGTCCTCGGCGAAATAGCCGAGTCTGTTTTTTGACAAGTGCAATACTATCTTGTTCCGGTAATTAAGATCTGAAGGTGATGGAACCGGGACATCCATTACGGTTGCCGGGTCAATCTTCAAGTTATGCCGGATAAAATTTTCGAGATGTCTGTTCTTTATCCTGATCTCCTCTTCATATTTCACATGCTGATAACTGCATCCCGGACAGTGCTCAACGACACTTTTATTATTTTCAGGTGGGCGGAAAGCCAGGGAACAGGCCGGGGATATCCTGTTTTGCGAACTACGCAGGATTTCGACAAGCTTCGCAGTTCCGAAGTTTTTCTTTCTGGATGTCTCCTCCACGACTATGAGTTCTCCGGGAATGGTTCCGGGGACGAAATAGACAAATCCGTCTTTTCTGCCGAGTCCATTTCCTCCGAAAGCGATATCAGTGATTTCCAGTTCAAAAGTATTTTCCATTTATCCACTCTTTTGTTTTCAAGTTAAAATGTCATATTACGGTTCTGATAATGTCGTGGTTATGAGACAAGACAAGTTTTGAAGATAAAATCAAAGTCACAAGAATTCAAGAAAGAACCCAAATTATGTCCGTATTGAACCATATTAATCCGCATGTCAATAAAGTTATCCCTTATCAGCCTGGGAGGCCGATTGAGGAAGTCGCACGCGAACTCGGGCTGAATCCCGATGAAATTATAAAACTCGCCTCGAACGAGTCACCTCTCGGAGTATCTCCGAAAGCGGTCAGGGCGATGAAAAAAGCCTGTGTGGAAATGCACAGATATCCGGATGGCGGCGCGTATTATCTGAGACAGCGGATATCAAAACACTATGGTTTTCCGCCGGATCATTTCATTTTCGGGTGCGGCTCCAATGAAATAATAGAGTTTATCGGACACAGTTTCCTATACCCCGGCGTTTCCGCCGTGATGAGCGAAAAAGCTTTTGTGATTTACAGGATCATCTGCGGAATGTTTGGTGCTGAAGCTGTCGAAGTCCCGATGAAAGGGCTGACCCACGACCTCAAAGCCATAATCAGGGCGATCCGACCGGATACCAGGGTGGTGTTCGTATGCAATCCGAACAATCCGACAGGAACTATGGTGAGGGAAAAAGACGTTTCGGCCTTTATGAAGAAGATTCCGGAACATGTCCTTGTCGTATTTGACGAGGCCTATGCGGAAATCACATATAAAAAGATGCCGGACACCTTGGCATATGTCAGGAAAAACCGAAACGTGATCGTGCTCAGGAGTTTTTCAAAAGCCTACGGGCTTGCCGGACTCCGCATCGGCTATGGAATCGCAAAACCTGAAATAATCCATGCACTTGAAAAGCCAAGACAGCCCTTCAATGTCAACAGTATGGCGCAAATAGCCGCCGCCGCCGCGTTGGACGACCAGGGATTTGTCAGACGTTCACGCAGAACCTACAGGAAAGGTGCCACACTGATAATGAAAACCTGTTCCGAAATGGGTCTGGAGTTCGAGCCGCCTGTCGCTAATTTCATGCTTATCAAAGTCCGGAACGGGATTGAAGTATTCAACGAACTCCAGCAAAAGGGAGTGATAGTCAGACCTATGGGTCCGTACAATCTTCCGGAATGGATCAGGGTCTCAATAGGAACCGAGTCGGAAAATATGAAATTCCTGTCCGCCCTGAAAGAGGTTGCAAATGCCCGCAAAAAATAAAAAAACTGTAGCAATCATAGGTTTTGGGCTTCTCGGGACATCTCTCGGAATGGCGTTGAAGGGCAAAAAATATGTCAGGATCGGTTGGAGCAGAAGGTCCGAGTCCCGGAAACAGGCTTTGAAAAACAATGTCGTTGACAAGGTTTTAGAGAATCCTGAAGACGCGGTTTCAAACGCCGATATTACTGTGATTTGCCTGCCGATCCCGATGATCATGGAATTCTGCGCGAAATTCGCAAAATCCTGGAAAAAAGGTGCGATAGTCACAGATGTCGGAAGCGCGAAAGAGAAAATTATCAAGGCTGTCTCTCCGATTCTGAGCAGGAATGGTGTTCACTTTATCGGAAGTCATCCTATGGCTGGCTCCGAACAGAGCGGAGCTGAAGCGGCCAAGGCCGATCTTTATGTAAGGGCAATGGTTTTCCTTACACCGTCACCTGAGACACCCACAAAAGTGGTAAAAGAAATTTCTGACATGTGGAAATCTGCCGGAGCCAAAATCATGGAAATTGACAGTGTCAAACATGACATTACTGTCGCCCACACAAGCCATGTTCCCCATATTGTTGCGTCAATCCTCACCTTGACCGCTCTCAAGGACGGCAAAACAAGGGCACAGCGTGAAAACGGCTGTGCCGGCGGGTTTCGTGATACGACGAGAATCGCCTCATCCGCCCCACAGATGTGGAGGGAGATTATTGAAAACAACAGAGCGGCAGTCCTCAAAACTCTCTTTGAGTTCGAAAAGAACCTGAAGAGTTTCAGGGAAAACATAAGCAAAGCGGAATATTCAGAACTTGAAAAGAAACTCCAGTCTGCAAAAGATCTGCGCGATTCCTGGCTCTCGAAGAAGAATTAGGATTTTCACCTCAGGAATTTCTCAATTGCCCCCGCTGAGAATCCTGATTTCCCTCTGCGGAAAAGGTATCATGATGTTCTTGGTGCGGAAAGCCTCCACCAACGCCTTGTTGATCTCTCCGCCTGCGGGTCCGAAGTCAGTTACGCTGGTCCAGGGCTTTACCGCGATGTTGATCGAGGAATCGGCCAACACGCTCACAGCGATGACCGGAGTCAGATCTTTCAACACTCTGGGATTGTTCTGCAACACGTCGTTCACCGTTGACAGCGCCTTATTCAAATCGGTATCATAGGCGACGCCGACAACGATGTTGATTTGCCTGACTTTGCCATAGTTATGAAGAATCTCTCCGACAATTTTCCGGTTTGGAACGACCACTTTTGACCTGTCTGGGTGGGACAGTATCGTGCTGAACAGGCTGATATTCTCCACATTGCCCTCTACGCCTGCAATCGAGATGTACTCGCCTATTCGGAACGGCTTGGTGAAAATTATGGTTAGACCGGCAACCATGTTACCGAGAATGCCCTGCATTGCAAGAGCTATCCCAGCTCCAGCCACGCCTATTCCAGCCAACAGCGGTAGCAATTGGACACCCAAGTTCTGTAAAGCCATAATTAAGAAGAGACCCAGCACCATGATTCTCGCGATTCGCACCAGCAGCAGGCGTACCGGAGGTTCAAGATTGAACTTCCGCATGGCACTGTCCAAAATCCGTCCTGTCCAGCGCCCCACAACAACGCCGACAAATATTATGGCGATCGCCACAAGCAGCTTCGGCCCGAATTCAACGGCTAAGTCAATACCTGTGCGCTTCAAGTAATCCAGCGTTTCATCATTCATTTGGAAATCCTTTCAGTTTATTTGTTCAGGTACATCTTATCATAGTATTTCTGGTAGTCGCCGGAAGTCACATGGTCAAGCCAGGACTGGTTTTTGAGATACCAGTCGACAGTTTTTGCGATTCCCTGTTCGAAGGTGACCGACGGTTTCCATCCCAGCGAGTTTGTGATTTTAGAATTGTCGATGGCGTAACGTCTGTCATGTCCGGGTCTGTCCTTGACAAATTTAATAAGGGATTCATCCTTGCCGAGAAGTCCGAGCAGTGTCTTAACGAGTTCAATATTGGTTTTTTCATTTGAACCGCCGATATTGTAAACTTCTCCGCTTTCCCCGTTTTCAAGAACCCGAAGAATCGCAGAGCAGTGATCATAAACGTATAGCCAGTCACGGATCTGCATGCCGTCACCATAAACCGGGATTTGCTTGTCCTGCCTGATGTTGTTAATGCAGAGAGGAAGCATTTTTTCCGGAAACTGGTACGGTCCGTAATTATTTGAACATCTGGTGATTACAGAATCCAATCCGAAAGTATGATGAAACGCGTGCACCAAATGGTCAGCTGAAGCCTTGCTGGCACTGTACGGTGAGTTTGGCTTAATATGGGTTTCCTCGGTGAAAGCTTCTTCATCTGGCGACAGGGATCCATAAACTTCATCGGTTGAAACCTGGAGAAACCTCTTCACACCAAGCTCTTTAGCACAGAGCAGGAGATTAAGTGTCCCCGTCACATTTGTTTCAATGAAAATGCCGGGGCCTGAAATCGAACGGTCAACATGACTTTCGGCTGCGAAATTCACAATCCCGTCAATCTTGTGTTCCTTGATTGTCTTTTCAATGAGTTCCCGATTGCGGATATCTCCATGGACAAATGCATGGTTCTTGTTTTCCATGAACCCGTCCAGATTTTCCAAGTTCCCCGCATACGTCAAGGCGTCAAAGTTGACAACTTTCAGGTTTTTCCTTTCAGAAAGGAGCATCCTTACAAAATTAGCCCCGATAAATCCGGCTCCGCCTGTCACCAGTATGTTCTTCATATTTATGGTTTATCCTTTCCGCTTTCTTCTTTCCTGACCTGATCCAGGGTCTTGTCAATGTCGACGTCGATATCCTTCACCTGTATTCCCAGTTCAATGAGTTCACGGTCATTGTCAAGCCTGATTGCCAGCTCCTTGTGCAGAGCCATTATCTTGTCATGTATTTCCTTCAGCTTCGGGTCTTCCTCAATCATTTTCATCCGCCTGTTATACATCTGCATGGCGATTTCTGATCTTTTCTTCTTGAGGATGTTCAGTTTTTCCGAAGCTGTTTCAGCATAGGCAAACAATCCACAAAGGACAAACACTGCGGCGGTCATAATCAAATATTTCTTCATGAGTTTCTCCTGTGTTTTCAAACGCTTTCCTTATTAATTTTTCCGTCCCGGAAAAATTTTCTTATTCCGAACCCTGAGACTTTCCAACTTTCGCATTTCCGAACTTACGAACTTCCGATTATCTGCTCCTCTTTAAAATACTCCCTCAGAACTTGTCCTGCCAGATAAAGAGAACCGGTTATGAGAAATCTTTTTTTATGCCGCCTGGAAAGAGCCTCTTTTACGGAACCTGATTTATATATGGGCTTCCGTGAAACTTTCAAACATACTTTTTCAAGATCCTCCGGGCTCACGCTTTTCCTGGAACCTTTTATCGGGACAAAAATAAATTCCTCGGCGCACCTGTCTAGAAGGCTGAGAACCGATTCATAGTCCTTGTCGGCAAGGCATCCGAAAATAACGGAATACTTTTCATCTGGAAAATATTCATCCGCCGACAACAGAAGATTCTCAACGGCCTGCGGGTTATGTGCGCCGTCAAGGATGCTTCCGTCTTTTAAAACTTGGAAACGTGCAGGCCATTTCACCGTTGAAAAACCGGTTGCCGCCCTATTTAAATCAAAATTGAATTCTCCGGAAAGACTCTCCAGTATTTTAATGACAAGGGATGCGTTTTTCATCTGAATATTCCCGTGGAGGGACATTTCAACTTCCATGGTTCCAAATCTTACCCTCTGATTCGCAGGCATACCATTTTCAAGAGACTGTTTCCCAAGCGTGGCATATTTGCAGTCCGGAAAATACAGGAGGGAATTGCATTCCTCCGATCTTTCCCGGATTACGGCTTCAGCTTCAGGGGAAACCTTTGCACAGAAAACCGGTATCCCGTCTTTGATTATCCCAGATTTCTCGAAAGCTATTTCCTTTTCCGTCCCACCAAGATGAGTGGCGTGGTCTATTCCGATTCCAGTAATGACTGAAGCGACCGGCGTGACGATATTTGTGGCGTCAAACCTACCGCCCATACCGGTCTCCCAGACCACAAAATCGACTCCTGATTCTGCAAAATACATGGCCGCCATCACGGTTGTAGTTTCAAAAAATGTCGGACATCTTCCCGCCTCCTTCATTTCTTCGATATGCGGTCTTATCTTTAAAATCAGTTCGCTGAGTTTTTCCTCGGAAATAGCCGTCCCGTTTATCCTGAAACGTTCACGCACCGATATCAGATGAGGGGAACTGTAGAAACCGACTTTGAATCCTGCCGCCGAAAGACAACTTGAAAGCATTGCGCATGTCGAGCCTTTGCCGTTTGTGCCTGCAACATGTATGAAGCGGAGATTTTCATGCGGATTTCCGGTTCTGCGGAAAAGTTCGGAAACCTGTTCAAGTCCGAGTTTTATTCCGAAAATCTCAAGGTCGGCAAGGTATTGTGCAGCATGTAAATAGTCTGGCATTTTTCCCAGTTCGTTTTGCCATTGTCCAAAGGATGAATGGAACCGCTTCATTCCGAAGGAGTGGATGGAATTTCATTTATGAGGACAAATTCTATGGAATCTTTCCAGACTTCCGCGTTGTCCTTAACAGAAACAAGCTTCAGTTCCCATAAATAGTCCTTCTTTTCAGGCGTCGCCTTAACTTCCTTGATTTCACTCAGAAGCATATATTGCTTTTTAGAATCATTTTCCTCTACAGGAACGATCATTTTCATCCTGATGAGGCTCTGCCACAGTTCGATCGGCATATTATTGACCGCTCCGGTTGATGCGGTGAACTCATTTACTATACGGGGAAGATTAACACCTGCGGACGAAATCGGATTACAGCGTGTGGCTATTGATGTGACCATGAAATCAACTGCGCTTTTCCTGTCGAATACACTCAACTTTATCTCTGGCGTGACAATCGGTCCCTCTGGCGGCTTGCCGGGCGGAACGGAATTGCAGGAAGACAGAATGAAGGCAATGACAAGTACAGAGGCTGATAAAGGAATTTTACACCAATTCGAAATCAAAGGGCACGGCAACAGAGTGCCGTGGTTTACCCGCCTCCGGCGGCGCCAAAGGCGACCAGGGCTACAGTAAATCTTCTGTTGTAGCCGCGTCACTCCGCTGACGCGTTCTTTTTCCGCCGAATACGAATCGGTATTATTTGACATACGCATAAAAGCTTGTCCGGCCATATAGGTTTTCTTGTTTTTAAGGTGAACTTTTGCTAAATCCAACTTGAACGTCCAACATCCAAAATTCCACCTTGAACATCGAATAAAAAAAATCATCCGAAGCTGGAAGTTTCCGCCACAGCGGATTGAGTGTTCAATGTTGAAAAATTAAACCTGGAAAACGAACTTAAATCTATGGCGTTTATTTTTATCTTCAAGATTACCTTATAAGAATATGGAAATCTTCCCATGACGGTTTATCTTATGAACCTGTGCCGAAGTGGCGAAATGGCAGACGCGCCAGACTCAAAATCTGGTGTCTTCACGGACGTGTGGGTTCAAGTCCCACCTTCGGCACCAGATTTTAAATCTTATTTCCCCTCCGGGATGTCTCCGAATACGTCATTCTGCATTCTTTGTTTCGCCTTTAAATTTTTCTCAAAAATAGGATGAACCGCCCGTTGTTCCGCCGGATTGAGATCATCATCCAAGTCTGCTTCCATCTCTTTTGACGTGTTTATGTCTTCCCTCTGTATCTCCTCGCGGAATCCCTTGAGCTGGCTGTTGGCTTTTTCCACGCCGTCAATATTGTCCGACGCACAACCGCAGAAGCAAATGGCGATTAAAGCCAAAACAGAATACATGGACAGTTTTATTGATACGGTGATTTTCATAATTTTTCCCCATTGTTGGTCTTATTTTATTTGATAGGATTAAACACTCTAAAACCATGAACTCCAACTATTTTTTCAAAGCTTCACCACTTCATGGTTGAAGACATCTTTAATTTTGTCATAGTTTATCACTGTTACACTGCCGTTTCTCGTTATCGAACCTGCGCATACCTCCCCTCTTCCACGATCATCTGTTTTCGCATACGGTCTGTGGACATGTCCGCAGAGGGAAAGATCAAGAATTTTATTTTCCAGAAGCCTAGCCACTTCTTTTTCACCCCATAACCTGTGTCTGAGCCTCAGTATCGGATGGTCTTCTATTATGGGGTAGTGCCCGACGAGTACAAGAGGCTTGTCCTTTTTCTCCGAACAGGCCTTCACGATGAAATCACTGCTTTTCCTGGACAGATACCCGCATGAGGAAAGAAGATTTGTCGGACAGCTTTCATTGACGAGTATGAAATCGCAGTCGCCAAGACCGACCTTCACCGGAAGGTCATCAAAGGAGAAACGATCCCTGTTGAGAAACTTCACCGCATGCTTCATCGCGTCAACGCACCTTTTATTGTAAACATAATAGTCATGGTTGCCGGGTATGTACATCAGTGGAATCTGCGAATTTCGCACAAGCGGAGCGAGTATGTCAAGCTGCTGTTTGAATTCGCCGGGCTGTCCGGTCGAGGTGATGTCGCCGCTGAGGACTGCAAGATCCGGTTTCTGTCCGATAATGTAGTCAACCGCCTTTTTCAGATAGCTCTGGTCGTGCTGGTATTTCCGCCTGTAGGTGAAGTTGAAAACACCCACCCAGCGTTTGTCAACATACGCCAGCCAGTCTTCCGCAGGCCCGCCTGCATGAGGATCTGAAAAATGTATTATCTTCATTGAATAATTTCCTGTACGATCCAATCTTGCTCTGTCCATTCGGACGAAATCAACTTTATCACATAACCTAATGGTTAAAACCATATGATTTATCACTATACGCTTTCATCGCTAAATTTATAGTATGGGAAATTGTATTTCAGACAGGATAACGTGATGAACAGGATAAAAATATCTTGAAAAATCTTGACAATCCTGTAATCCTGTCAAAAAGGCATTAAATACCGGTTGGAATAACAGGCTGGAAAGTTTACCCGCCGGAGGCGGCGCCAAAGGCGACCAGAGCCTGTCTTACTTAAGAAATTCGCCAATTATGAAATCGGTTCACCTTGAATTCCTTCTCTCCTCCTCTTACTTTTAAAGGGAACCTCTAAAAATTCGCATTTGGCGCGTTGCGGAAAATTTTTGAAAGCTCAAAAAGAATTTTCGAACGGAGGCGTATCTGTAGATACGCCGAGAGAGGAACATTCTTTCTTGAGCCAAAAAGATCCGCAACCCAAAGGGAGACAGATTCTTATGAATTTCAGCGTTGTCGTAAAACTGCTTACATACCACTTCGGGTATGCTCGCAATTTTTCTCCTAGCTGCCTATTCATAATCTCCTGTCTCGCGCCATATGCCAATTTTTAGAGGTTCCC
>CAMCYE010000015.1 GCA_945883805.1 Victivallis vadensis
GCAAGCACCTTTCGTAAGAGGTAATTGCAAAACTCGCGTTTTGCGAGAAGTCAGAAGTCAGAATTAAATTTGAACTCAAATCTGGATTTAGGAAGACCTACGGGGACGAGGCCGTGAAATTCATAGAGGAAAACATGTAAGATAAAAAAGGGGCCTGAGCCTCTTTTTTAGCTTTTGGGCGGGAATGTGAACAATTGTTCATGTTTTAGGGAGCTGTTTTCTGATGGACATATTTCAACTTCTGGGCAAAGTTGTCCAGAAGTTCGGCAATATACTCGGCACTGCCGATTCCATCATCGTGAAACAGAAATCGCCGCATAACAGCCAAGCGAAAAGAATCAACAAGTAAAAAAATACATGAATCGCATTTTGCATTGCGCAGGATGGGGAACAGAATATTAAGATGGCGTTTCCGCAACTCGCAGAATTGTGGAAACTTATATGTTTGCTTGACGGAAATCTTTCCGCATATATACTTTTCAGAAAATAATGAAATTATTTATCTGGAAAACTATAGCAAATACGCATTATTGAATTTCCCATGTCATTTTATTGTGCCGGGAACACAGAATAAGCCAAACACTTTTTTCAGTCGACTTAATAAACAAAAGGAGAAATAAGAAATGAAATTAAAAATGTTAATGGCCGCCGTAACAATGCTCACTGTAACCGGAGCCTATGCCCAATTCGGACTTGGGGACGTAGTCGGGTTCGCGAAGGATTCAAAAAACGTTGCAAAAAAGGAAGACGTGAAAAAAGATGATGCGAAAACCGCCGGAGCAAGCCCTGCCCTGCCCTTTGGTGTGAAACTGGGCGGACAGCAGGCCGCCGCAAAAGGCGATGCGAGTTTCGCAACTGTTGAACAGGCCGTTGCGGACAATGCCGAACTCGAGGCGACGGTGGAAAATCCCGAGATGGTGATCATCAACGTATTCCCTTCGGATGACAACGGAAAAGTGAAGGAAGGCGTTACCGCAATCATAATAATGTTCCAGAAGTCAAACAAAGGAACAATTGCCCAGACGATTGACAAGAAGAAGATTCCCGCAGGCACATACCTGATGAACATCGTCGCCGGAGACAAGACCTCCAGGGTTGTATTCAAAATAAAATAATTTGCCGAAACGATTCTTAAAAGGCGGTGCGTTTTACAATGTGCCGCCTTTCTCATGGACAGCCAATGGCTTTCAGCGTAAGTGGCCCTGTCGGTCTTGGACATATCAATATTTCCCAGCTTATAACCGGTGTATAAAATGCCTTCCGGAGTATTTATGCGCAGGGAAATAGGACGGGTGCCATCACGAAGAAGTGTTTTCCCTGACATAATCCTGCCAAGGCCAAGCCATACTCCTTTTTTCAACACCATTTCAATGGTGCAGCCATTCTTAAATTTAATGGTCTGTATCTGCTGTTTATCGATCAATCTCTCCTCCTCTAAAAAAGGTCATGTTAATTAGTATCCCTCAAAAATATTTGGAGTAAATGTGCTTCCTGAGAGAAGATATTGAACACCATGATTTTCGAAGGGCATAAGGCATTTTGCCTGTCTGGCGGAACTTCGCACCCAGATTGTGGTTGAAAGTCCGTCGTGAAGTGAGGAACTGCCCCCAGAAACCGTAGTGCCAGCAGATGTCCTCATTTGGCTGGCTCATGTTTTCAGCCCATTCATCCGGGAAAAGTTCCAGCCATTTTGGGTGTGAGTTGAGCCAGGTGCCAGTTTCAATTTCGGTGACGCCAAACTTGGCTGTGCACTGGGTTGTCAGTACAAGAAGACAGGCCGGCAGATAAAGCCTGTCGTCAAACAGCGAGCCGGGATAACAAGCATTCGCAATATGGATGCTTATCCTGTTGGGATTGTTTTTTTGAGGTGCCAAATCGTAGCGCAGGCTTCCGCACTGGTATCCGGCCGCCTGAGAGACATCAGGATGTTCCATGATGTCCCTGTCAACCCTTCCAACCCAATACGGTTTCAGAAGACTGACGCAGATTTCCTCAAAGCGGGAGGAGTCTGAATCGTCCTTTGTTTGATTGTGTACTTCCAAAAGCTTATGAAGCATTTCAAGCCATGCTTCAGGATATCCGATCAAGGATCCATCCGGACCCCCTGGAAAGAAAGTTGTCTTTCTCCAAATGTCAGTGCGGTTCCGGAGAATTGATTCGAACGCCTCGTCAGGATGCGTTTTTCTCCATTCACGTGCAAACCAGAGCATCAGCCTGGAGCTCGACTCAAGGTAGTCAAGATGCTCATCTTTTGTTATCTCCACAGGTTTTGCTTTCAATCTGAACTCTCCCGGTTTTCTGTTATTTAGAGCCTGCTTTAAAAAATAAATAAAACTAAAGGCCTCTCAATATTGATCCTGTATCCGGATAAAGCACGGTCTTGAACCCCTCGGCATGCCTGTACCCAGATTCTTTTCCATGCATAACCGATTTTCCAAGAAAATCCTGAGCGATCTTGTCCTCAACATTCTGACAGGCATGGCAACGAATCAGCTCCATCTTACTGTCAATCACCTTTGTAATATCAACATAGAAGTCCGCAGGACTATCACACCCCGCGAACACGACCAGCACATAAGTTGCAGTCGTGTTTCATATTCCTGCAGCCTCACCATCATCCCGCCACAGGTCATGGCTTTTTTCGAGTTGATCAATTAGCTTCTTGACATTGATGCTCTGCCGCAGTTTGAACAGTAATTTCACTTGGCGTGATTCACATCCGACCATGGTGTCTTCATTGCCGAATACTATATTCACAAACTTTGAAGTTCCTTAACGTGGACTTAACCGGCTTCGCCGGGACTTCAAATACAACAATCCGGATCCGGATTATTTGAGGAAAGCCAAACGCAGGGCGTTCAGCAATGCTTTTCCTGATGCAACATCCGGAGCGTCTGCCTGTAGAATGATATTTCGCTTTTGCGGTAATTCGCCTTTTAGCAGCTCTTGACAGGCTTTTGAATCGCGTCCGCCGATTGGTATGAATGGGACTTTTGCGGCAGGAATCTCTTTGCAGACGTCCAGCGGGTCAGATTCATAGGGTACAACAACATCGTAGCCGCTGATATTTTCCAATGTGAAAAATGTTTGCACCATCTCGCGGCTGTTCCCGCAGTAGTGTATCCTGCCGCCTCCAATTTCATCAAAAAAGCGTTTGTCGTGCTTCATTACATGGTCAACATAAAATTCAGGTGACAGTAACTGCATGGTGCAATTGCTGATTCTGGCCGTGCCCGCCCACATGCACCCCCAATCATAGAAATATTGAGTGTCGCTGCTGATTTTGCTTTTCACTAAACGCGTGATTTTGATCATGAACTCTGTGACATTCGCAAGCAGTGCATCCAAGGCCTCGGGATTGTCGAAGAAATCCATGAATATGTCATTTCCGCGAACAAGGTGTGCCGTATTGAAAGTGCTTTGTATATCAGGATGCTGAATTTCAATGCCCTTTGGCAGAACATTGAGCCACATGTCTGTCCATTCATGGAGTTTGCCGTACCATCCTGCATCGGTGTCCGGCACTTTCAAATCATATGCGTCCTCAATGCGCTTCAGCACATGGCTGGCCGCCGCAGGCAATGAGTTCGGGGGGAAGTAAATGTCACATCCATATGCCGCCGCAGGCTGGGGGGTTCCGAATTGAACCCTGATGCTCGGAACTCGGTCGTCGCCTATTTCAAAATGCGGACGCAATGCGTCAAGTTCAGACCGCAGCATCACCATCGGATCGGCAAGACGCTCTTCCCAGCACGGCAGTCCGACAGGCGTGTTGATTATGATCATAGGCTGGCAGTCTTCAGGAGTTTCATAGAGTTTCCGGTATCGGCACCGCAGGTCATTGAAGTGATTTAGCAATCCGTCATCCACTTTCAGATATTCTTTCATCTGTTCCATAATTAAAAAGCCTCATTTTATAATATATGCTTAAATTATCTTGCATTAATTATATATGTAATGTTATCTTATTTAAATGGACTGAAAAATTATTATTTGTAATATATGACTATTATGGCGGATTTTTTTGACATCAAGTTTCTCCATTGGGATCATGTTGCTGACTGCAAAGCCTGGATCAGTAAATGCTTTGATTATTATGTTCTGGATTTTGCGGTCGCGGGGACGCTTAACTTCAGTATGGGTAACTCAAGGCCATCAACCATTGTTGGCCCAGTGGCGTGGCTGACTTATCCGGGGCCGCATTTTCAATTCGGCAAAAGAAGCGGCGAGTCGGGGGGATGGGAGCATCGCTATGTGGCCTTTAATGGGGAGTTTGCGGATGAAATGATTAAGAGGGGCATCTTTAAACGGGAATCCCCGGTCATACCGATCAGCAATCCTGACCGTTTCAAAATTGCATTTGATGAGTTGCTCAGATACCTGGATTCTCCTGAATGGGGGATGGACAGGGGGGCAAATATGCTTGAAGGGCTCCTACTACAATTGTATGAACAGAAACAAAGGTCTCAGTTCGAGCAGATGGATGCCAGGATAAGGAGTCTGGTGTTTAAAATCCGTCAGAATCCGGAGGTAAATTGGAATTTCAGGAATGAAGCGAAAAAAATGTTGCTTTCATCTTCTCACTTCCGCAAATTGTTTCATGCCGGAATGAATCAGTCTCCGACACTTTTTTTAATTGGCGCAAGAATGGAGTCGGCAGCCAAAATGCTTAAAGACACGTTGCTGACTATAGCCGAAATTGCTGAGCGTTGCGGTTATAAAGATATTTATTATTTCAGCAAATCTTTTAAAAAACACCATTCGATCAGTCCAGGCAGATACCGGAGGCAATCGTTGATTTTTCATTGAGTCTTCCTGAATTCTTATCCATGTCCATATTTATGAAATGTAAATATGATGGTATCATTTATAGTTTTTAGCAGTCAACATTACACCCATTATGATTTGCGATTGGCGACACGTAGTCCGATCCGGTTCTCCCCTACGTTGATGTGTTCCGGAAGAATCCTGAAAACAAGAAGGAGCAATTTCTGATCCGGATCCTTGCCATATGCCCACTTGGCCGGCATTTGAGAGGGAAGCGGTTTTGGCGAAAAAATTTGCGGATCCTTCAGTGTTTCACACTACCGCCCCATGGCTACGTTGTCATCAATCACTGTGAAAGTACGGTCTCGCCGGTTGACGCCGGTGGGCGCATTGGCTACAGTTGCCGGAAGGTTCTTGAGCAGCACCGGCTCCACGTTCTCGTCACGGTAGTGGCGAATACTGCGACGACCCCGCATGAGGGCTGTCAGCCTTTCCGATTACGAATTCGTCGTATTGGCTGATAAAAATAATTTTCAGGTGATCATAGACCGCAAAAAGGAACTGGAGGCCCGCCCTCGTATTCTTGAACGATATCAGATATCCTCCGACAAGTCACCGGACCTGAAGGGTAATTGATCATAGGTCGAAACAGTAAACATGGAGTGAATAGTTAATTTTTTCTGAAAGTGTGCGCCCTTCCGGGGAAACACAGGAAGGATGTTTATTCGCCTTGGGCGGTGCCGAAGGAGACAAGAGCCTGTCCTATTTGCAAACAAATAAAAGATGGTAAATATGTTGAATTGCAATGACCACGATAGAACAAGATTCTCATGCACGGAAACCAATTTACTTTAACGGGAACTTGAAAAAAATAAAAGGCACGGCACATTCTGTATTGTATTTTTTTGTTTAATACATAAATACAATAATGCAAATACAATTAACAAGGGAGAATAATTGTGCGGAAAAAATACCGGATCGGTGTCATTGGCGCAGGTGCCAGAGGAGAATCATTCGCGCGTCAACTATTTGCTGGAACGAAAAGTGCCGAACTTTTTGCCGTGTGCGACAAGGATGCGGTGCGGCTTGGAGAATTCATGGTTTTTTGCGGGATGAAAGGGGTTCGGACATTCACGGATCCCGTCGACTTCTTCGCTGCGCCTGAGATGGATGGAGTAATAATCACAACCCCTGATTTCACTCATCGCGATGTCGCCATACAGGCCATGCGCGCAGGGAAACATATCTACTTGGAAAAACCTATAGCTCCCACCACGGCCCAGTGCCGCGAAATTATCCGTTGTCAGAAGGAAACAGGCATGACCGCGTTTGTGGGTTTCAATATGCGGGCAATGAAATTGTATGAGCGCGCCAAGGAACTCCTGTGCGGCAACCCGTTGGGACAGATTGTTCATATCGAAGGCTTGGAACAGTTGTCCAAGGAGCACAGTGCCTCGTTCATGCGCCGTTTTCACCGAAGACGTGCGAATACCGGCGGCATTCTGAACCATAAATGCTCCCATGACCTCGACATCATGCAGTGGTTCATCGGGCATGAACACAAGCTGGTAAAAGTTGGCAGTCTGGGTGGAACAAATGTTTTCATCTCTCAGAAAGCACCTGCCAAATACTGTAGCGAATGCCCGTCGGCAACCTATGCGGCATGCCCATATAAGGACGTACCCGGATTTGTCTTCCCGGTTCGTAATTCCGATCGTCCCCTGCATCATCCGGATCGCATCACATATGGCGGCGATCTTTGCGTCTACAATGAAGACAAGGACATCTTTGATAACCAGACCGTGATAATGGAATGGGATCATGGCGTCCGCGGTAATTTCAATCTGCAGCTCTTTCAGGCATACGGCCGCCGTGAAACTAGGATCTGGGGTGAGAAAGGTTTCATGCAACTGATTCCGGAAGAGCAAAAAATCCGCCTGATTAGGTCTTCGGACGGAGAATGCACTGAGACCGTCGTAGTCAGCGAAAAAGGCGGGCACGGTGGCAGTGATCCCAAGATGCTCAATCGTTTTGTCCAAGCGTTGGAGACTGGGAATCCGGGCGACTCTTCGCTTGCGGAAGGCATGGCGGCAACCTTACTCGCGGAAAAAGCCGAACAATCCGTTCTCACCGGGCAGTTCATGTCAGTGGATACGGCGGAGTATAATGCATAAATAACTATCTTTGGAAGAAGCTTACTTATGCTGAAAAACACCTCTGTTCCAAACTTGGCATTCAAAAAGAATTTCGCGGCCTGCGTATCCCGACACCAGGCGTTACAGCAGGCTAAACGCGGTTGCCTGATCATGACCACCGTGGGGGACGAAGCGGATCCGTACTGGATACGACCGCCGATTCCGGTGCTGGAGGAACTCGACTTTAAACGCGATCCACTGCTCATGCCTAGGCTGCTATGCGACTGTGCAGAAAAGAGCTTCGCAGTCCGGGCGGATTACCAGGACGACTGGCTTCCTTTTCTTTCGCCGCGCTACGGCACGGGCATAATTGGCGGCATGCTCCTTGGCAATATGCAGTTTGGCGCCGACACCAGCTGGACAAGCGAGGTTGGCAGCACCCTCGAGGAGTCAATTACATTTCCATGGGGTGAGGAGAACGTCTGGATTGACCGTGTCGTTGAAGCACTCAATTACATGGCAAAGCGGTTGAGGGGGAAATGCTACGTTTTTCTGGAAGGCTACCACGCCCCGCTGGAATGGGCGGCCTTGGTGCGCGGCAGCCCGCTGTACCTGGAGTTGTCCACCGAACCGGAGATGGTCCATGAACTCCTGCGCCGATCCGATACTGCACTGACATGGCTCTATAAGCTGATTGAATCGCGGGTGCAAAAGGAGGAGTATGGCGCTTTGGCACACAGTCTCTGGATGGAAAAGTGTCTGCCGTTCCTAAGTGACGACTCGGCCGGACTGATGTCCCCAGCTCATTATGCCGAATTTGGTGCGCCTTACACTGATGCCATGTTTAGACGCTTCGGAGGTGGATTTCTCCATTTTCACACCCTTGGCTACCACCAGATGGACAACCTTGGTGCCATGAACGGACTCACCCTGCATAACTGGCGGCAGGATCCGAACACGCCGCAGCCAGAGGAGATTCTGACGCGCCTGCTGCCAGGAGCCCAGGCCAAAATCATCATGCTCAGCCTTACTCCGGCGCAGATCCGCGAAAAAATAGAAATCCTAGCCCAGGGCCGGTTTCTGATCTACTCGCGTTGCCAGGATCGGCGCGAGCAGGAGGACATCATCGGCTTCATTCACGAAAAAACGCCCATCACGGCAATTTAAGGAAAAGCACAAATATGATACGATCAGGAATATGTTCGCTGACTTTGTCTAAACTCCCTGTCGAAACCGTTGTGGATGTTGTAAAGCGTGCCGGACTTGCCGGTATCGAATGGTGGGGTAAAGACCATGTTCCACACGGAGACACGGTTATCGCGGCAAAAGTCAAAGCGCTTACGGAATCCGCTGGGCTAGAGGTCTCATCCTACGGCTCCTATTACAAGGCAGGAATCAGCGAATCTGAAGGCTTGCGTTTTTCGAGCGTGCTAGAAACTGCTGTTGCGTTGAATGCTCCCACTATTCGCGTCTGGGCCAGCAACTGCGGTTTTGCCAGCGTTGATTCAGCCTTTGTAACAAAGGTAGTTGACGACTCCATTCGCATTGGTGATTTGGCGGCAAAATCCGGACGTACCATTACGTTTGAATTTCACAGAGGCACTTTGACGGATACCGGCGAAAACGCCCGGCAATTTGCCGCAATGCTGGATCATCCGGCTATCTTCTTCTCCTGGCAGCCACCTCTAGGCGTAGGCACGGAGGACTGCCTGTCAGGACTTGAGGGACTGCTTCCGCGACTCGGGACAATCCACGTTTATCACTGGACTGTCACAACCAAAGGTGGCTTCGTACGCCAGCCTCTGGCATCGGGAGTTAACCGATGGAGAAAATATTTCAAGTTAATCGGAAGCTCCGGCCAAGATCATTTCGCGCTCCTAGAATTTGTCAAAGATGATTCACCTGAACAGGTAATTAAGGACGCAAAAATACTGGAAGATTTGATCGTTTCGAACAATCTGAAAGGAGCATCATCCATGACAGGCTTGTATGTGTGAATGAACCGCATTGTACAATGGTTCCCACCAGGCCCTGAGCATCCTTGCAGCACCTTCTTTTTCATAACATTTGGCAAGCTGTCCGGACAAGAGTTCTTTTTGCGCCTCCAATTCCGACAGCAACGCTACTTTATCGTAATCGCCTCGCAAAATGAAACTGAATACCTTAGCACTCAAATATTTGTAGGCACTTAAGACATGATACATTTCTGCAATGTCACGGTTCTTTTGAGCCTTGTCCGCAAGCTCTTTGAAGACTGCCACCGCTTCAGGATAATCTTTCAGAATCACGTCAAGTCTGGCATAGACATCCTGCAAGTTTCCTTTCTTAATCTCGGCAATCCCTTTCTGATAAATTGCGAAAAAGTCAATGCTACTCCAGTCGTTCGGATAAGCGCCTCGCCTGCGACGTTCCGGCTGCCTTCCGGGATAGTGAAGAACCATGTTCATCATACCGTACCCCAGTGGCGAAAAACTGCGCCCATATTCAGGCATCGGAATTTCCCACAAAGCACCGATGGTTTCGAACGCCTGATCAAGGCCGGTGACTGCGGCACCAAACTCATTCTCAAACCAGTTCCGAATCCAGGCCGCGTCAAGCTTTATCGAGGGAACCTCAACTACAGCCGCAGTCGCGCGAAAATACAGGAGCTGGGTTTGCAAGGGGACATGAAAGCAGGCCCATGAACTGTTGATCAGACCAAGCATGTTGCTGGCGGCAACTTTCTGCGCCCAAGCTTGGGTGTTAGCCAAAGAAGATCCGTGTCGGGGAAAAAGCTGTCCCCAGTTGCAGCAAGGGCAGGCAATTGTCTTAAATCCGGCTTTATGGTATGTCTCCACCTGCTGCAGGGCATGTGCAGCACCGCCAAACTCCAGGTCCTCCGCGTCCTTGCCTTTTTCCTGCAGGGACGTTATGTTGTAGTTCCAACACATCAGCACTGTTTCCTTTGGAATATCCACTTTGGCAATGCTGTCAAAGTCTTTCCAGAAAATATCATCCCAGATTATCGGTGTCTTGTTCTGGCTGACAATGAAATCCAGGATCTTTTTCTCATGCTCAGCCCACATCCCGACAAGGCTTTTTGCTTCTTTCCATGCAGCGCATTTACCGCAAGTGCCCAAAAACCAAGTTTCATCTCCGCCGCAATGGAAAAACTCATCTTCACGATGGTATTCAAGAACTTCTTGCATCAGATCAATAACAAAACTAACGCTTTCCGGATTGGACGGACATATCTGGGTCGGAATGTCCGGAGCTTCCGCGAGATGTAAAAGTTCCGGATGTTCTAGGGCGAACTCCATATGCGAGAGCGACTGAACCAAAGGTATAATTCTCAGATTATTGGCTCTGGCTTTATCCAGAAAAGCCTTTAGTTCAGCGGGGGTAAAGGCATCTTTAGAACGTAAAAAAGGGTATTTCCGATAAGGGAATTTATCTTCATATTCAATGAGTATTGTGTTGATGCCATGTGCCGGCAGCCAGGACAGCAAATCATTCAGGAAGGTTTTGTTGTACATGAGGAACTTGAGATCAAGCTGAATACCCGCGACTGGCTCTTTAAATGTTTTCATTCTACTCCTAGCTGATTCCGTAAAGGATTTTCAGACCTTCATTTTTTTAATTTATTTACTTTTCAGTAGGGATGACAATACCCCGCATAATGACATTCTGACATAATACGAATATGATGAATGTGGGGATTGCGGCGATTACAAGAGAAGCGTATACAACCGGCTGTGGAACCTGAGTCTGAAGCTGGAATATCCAGACCATGATAGTCCACATTTTCTGGTCCGGGATTATTATGAGCGCCATCATGAAGGCCGAATATGAATGCGTGAATGCGCCGAGCGCGATTACCGCAAGTATTGGCTTGGAAAGATTCATCGTAAGCATCCAGAATTTCGTCCATTCACCGGCGCCGTCAATCTCAGCTGCCTCGTAGAGCTCTTTCGGCATGCTGTCGAAGAACCCTTTGAGGAGGAAAATGGAGAAGCCGCTTGCCATTCCAGGAAGAACAAGTGCCGCGAAATTGTTGAGCAGGCTTGTTGTCGCATAATCTGGGGCGATGTATGGGAAAATTATCGCACCGGAGAGAAGTCCGGCTGTCAAAGAAAGCAAGGCCCTCCAGCTCTCCTTCCATTTCGGGCGCCATTTCTCCAGAATCAGGAAAAGAGCTATTGTGACAAAAAGTCCTATGATTATCGGCCACATCGGGAAACGTTTCAGGAGGAGGAATCCTGGGATCATGGTGACTTCGCCAGGGAACGCCATCGTTGCCATACAGAATAAAAGTATCTTGTAAGTACCCGGCAACCTGAAACGGCTCAGGGCGTAAGCCGCCAGAGGGTTCACTATAAGTGCACAGAGGACGGCTAGGGAACAGTAGATGAATGTGTTTGTCAGTCCGTTGCCGTGCAGGGCCAGATAATCCAGCACCTGAAGGTAGTTCCGCATGGTGAATTCCCAGCGTACTGATTTTCTGCTCTCAAAGCAGTCGGACCATTCCGTGGCTGCGGCTACAGCGCCAAGACCAGGATATCCCTCGGGAATTTTTCCGTGATTCTTAACTAGGAATTCCTGAAACATTTCGTCAGAACTGGAGATGCGTATTGATTCAATCGGACAGATCTCAGAAGATTTTATGAAGTCTTCAAAGTCTCGCCGCAGATAAGGGGCATCATCGATTTTGACAGGGAATGGAATTGCATCCATGCTGGCCATATTTGTATCGTGTTCCTTGTTGAATATCGCGATCGAACCATTGCGCGCCCCGATGAATTTTCGAAATGCCGGTTCCAATGAGGGGGAGAGACGTATGTTTGACAGCCTGATTTGATTGCGTACAAAATTTGTCCAATCCTGTCGCTCCAGCCCTGGTTTGGACGGAACGCGATCAGGAAACGGGATTTCCCCATAACCTTTGTAATCCGTGTCATGTGTCTGATTATAGGAATCGATACGGCTTGTATATAGGCCATATAGATAAACAAGAGCGTAATGGCCTCGCACACTCTCCACATTCAGGTCTTCAGGAGAAACCGTAGCACGCCACTTTATGGTCTCCTGCAGGAACTCCTCGGACAGATTGCGGTTGCGGTAGCGTCCGATGATCTCCGTCGGAGGTTTGACATTGTTCCAGGAAGTGCAGAGCTGGTTGGATGCGAGGTTGTAGGCGTCAAGATCATTGGCGTATCTTTTTGCCATGTAGCTACGGTAGGATCGGAGGTTTTTTGCGAGCAGGATCTTCCCCGTCATCGGAGCCATCTGGCCGATAATCCGATGTTCGGGTGGAATTGTGGCACGCCAGTTGCGGAAATCGCGAATCAATTCGGGTGAAACCGGTGTCGGTTTTTCAATTGTACGCCAGCTCATTACCGGTTTGCACCAAGCCTGTTGCACGTCCTGGGCGAATACATTATACTTTGCCTCAGTGTATTTCTGGAAAAGAATCAATTCGTTGAACCAAAACTCCGGATAGGGTTTGATGGACCAGGAATCCGCCTCGCTCTTAACTGAACCTGAAAGCATCAACATCAGCGGATAAATCATAGTAATGGCGCCAAGCGAAAGGAAAAGATAAATGGAAGCGTACAAAAGCCTGACTTTCGCACTACGCTTCCCTATTTCACTGATTATCGGCATGTCTTCTTCCCCGCTTTAACACATTTACCTGTTAATTTTTCCGGAACGGAAAAATTTTCTTATTCAAAACCCCGGAACTTTAGAACTCCAGAACTTTCGCATTTTCGAACTTCCGCACTTCTTCCCTACTTCCCACCAGCCGCCTTGAATTCCATCTTGCTGAGCTTCTGTAGCTGTTGTACTGTGAATCCTATGAGGATGGCACCTAGCACCCAGGCCATCGCCGTGGCTACACCAAAACGCAAATAGCCGAATGCCTCATAGAAAATATGCAGGCCGATGACTTCCGTTTCTCCGAACGGCGTATAGGGTCCTCCCCCGGTCATTGCCAGAATGTAGGCGCTTCCGCTATGCATGCATCCTATTGCGGCACCGATGAAATTAATCGAAATCAGCGCTTTGATGGACGGGATTGCAATACACCAAACTTTCTGGGTCGCACCTGCACCGTCAATGTCAGCAGCCTCGTACAGGTCGTCCGGAATGCCCTTTAAGGCCGCAAGATAGATCAGACAGCCGGGGCCCATGCCTGCCCAGATTGAAGGTAGCAGGCAGAAGAACAGTGCAAAACTCGGTGAATTGAGCCATTCTACCGTGAATTCTGGTATTTTCGTGCCACAGATGTGATTCATGGCAATCACTCCGTAGTTCAAAACCTGGTTGATCATTCCGTGCTGCCCGTAGAATCCTTTCCACAGGAAAATGACAATAACACCGGAAAGCATTGCAGGCAGATAATAGATGGTGCGGTAGAAGATCTTGCCCTTGGGTACCTCGGCCAGCAAAAGGGCTAGCAGGATCGGCGCAAAAAAACCGAACGACATGAACAACACGGTATATTTCAGGGAGATGAAAAGGGAGTACCAGAATTCATTGTTGAAGAGCACGGTCGCGAAGTTTTCAAATCCGACCCAGGTACTGAACCCGCGGACATTGTAGTCCTGGAAGGCCATGACTGTACCGCGCGCAAGCGGCCAGTAGCTCCAGACTGCAATGCTGAGAAGAGCGGGTACAAGAAGCAGATAGGCCAATTTATTCCGGCCGAATTGCCAGTCCCCTCGCGCCAGATCAGCATCACTGCGCACCATGTTTTTGGAAAAAGTCTTGAATACCTTCATAAGCACCAATACAAAAACGACAAATATGGAAATGGATGTTGCGGCGGCGACACGCGAGCGGAACTTGCGCACGTTTTCCGGCAGGACGTTCAGCATTTTCTGATTTGCCATTTCAACGCGCACGTTCAGTATTTCCTGTATTCTCTTTTTGGCTCCCGGCTCGTCCTTTGCATCAATGCACCGCTTCGTTTCACTGTCGGTGCGTATCTGGTCGATTGCCTGACTCATATAATTGTAGACCATCATGCAGTTGTTGCCATAAGGCTCTGGGATGCCGTTTTTCAGCGCCTCCTGTGAAGCCTCCACCCATCCTGGGGGAATCTTGTCTATGAATTCAGAATAACCGGCCTTTTCAAGTAGTCTGGGTTGGACAAAGCGGCCAAGCCCGTTTTCCACAAAAACTTTTGCCCGGATAAGCATGGATTCATTGCCGCTGTAAAAGTGCATCCAGCTCCAGGCGGCGTCACGGATCCGGATGTTTTTGTCAAATCCCGCATAGATACCGGTCATTTCCGCGTTGAATTCGCCACCGCGCACATCTGACGGTCCTTTCGGGACAGGACCAAAATTGATTATGGTCGGATCTATCTCCTGGAATGTTTTCTGATTTATTTTCGAGAAATACATGGCATATCGGATGGAGGTGCTCTGCTCGCCGAGATTTACCACCCCGTTGAATCTGCCGAATTTGTTTTCAAACGGTTCCAGAAACAGCCTTGCAACATAGTAATATGCATCCACGGCTTCCGGTGAATTGAACACACAGCGCCAGACGCCCTTGCTGTCCCTCTCAACAACGCGGGCGCCACAGGAATAAAAAAAACTTAATGTCGCGTGAGCCGTTGACAACAATGGAATATTGACTCCGTATATATTCTCCTTTGGATTATGAATCTTGCGGGCCCAGTCGAGAAATTCGTCCATGTCCCCAGGTACATGATCCGGAAGGCCCGCCTCCGCAAACAGATCTTTCCGGTAAAATAGAGACGTGGCCACAGTACCCTGTGGCAAGGCCCAGACATGGAAATGTCTTGCGGCAGGTGTCGCTTTCCATTCCCTTACATACGGACAGGACATGCCGTAGGGGCATTCTCTGCGGATAACTTCCCAGCATTGGTGGGGAATACGCTCCTCGAATTCCTCAGCATACCGTTTACCCTTGCGCAAGGCGAGCAGATATTGCGCTGTATCCATAAGATGTCCGTCCCGCACATCTGTCCCGGAGGCTTTCTCAATATATTTGTCCAGTGCGGAAAGGAATTTCTGACTGATGTAGGTGCTGGACTGGCTGAAATTAACATAAATCACAGCCGGTGAGATGTCGCCGGCGATCTGCATGAGCGGGACATTGGCGTTGCGGGTCGGCATTGTCAGGCCGGTGGCTGGAACAAGCTCTATATCGGGGTGAAGTTTCTGGAATTCTTTGACCATCCTTATATGGGCTTCGCCATACGGGCCGGCGAGAGTTTTATCAGGAACACCCCAGGCTTTCAATTCAATGGTATCTTCTTTTCTAGGGATGTCTCCGGCAAAAAGGGCAGACTGCATCGCAAATAGCAGGAAAAATAAAATTTTTGAATTAATTGTTTTCATTTTTCCCGAATTCGATCTTATTCCCTAGTTGAGTTAATAATTTTTCGGCGGTATTCGTATGGGCGAAATCCGTCTTCCAAACCGAAAAACAATAACTCTTCCAACGTTATCAAACTGATGTCCAGCATTTCATCCGGGGTGAATAGTTTGTTATCCGTCCCAGCCGGCAACTCGCATAATAGGGGAAGAGCCCCGCAGACATGATAGATCGCCTCAACCTGTGTCAGATTATCTTTGCCCAAGCCGGGCAGTTGCGCCCAGCTGAGTCGTCCAACGCCATATCCTTTCCGGCACAGACCTTGCCTGACTGCTCCTGCTATCCGTGAGACCTGATGTTGAAAGCCAACCGGCAATAATGCGGGAGGCATACTGAATAACGAGCCGTTGTCACAATGCCAGGCCACAACCGCGTCCGGTTTTTCCTCAAGATAGTATTTCATCCAAGTCTTGGTTTCAGGCTGCCGTTCAGTCTCGCAGAAGTCATACTGCAGGTTATAGCCATTGTCGTTGTAATACGAACCTAAATAGGCAACTTCAGCGAGAGGTACTGGATACTGCTTCTTGTTCTCCGGATATTTAAAGGGTATGCCGCCCTTTTTGACTCCCATAGTGAGACGGCTGTAAAGTTCCGCCGGAATTCCCGACGAACAAGCTATGCCTGCACGGGCGGTGCCGTCAGGATTAGACCACGGAATGACAAGGAGCCGGTATTGTCCGGCCATTGACTGAAGTTCCGGCCAAGCTTTGCCGCGCAAGTCAACACCTGACTCAATAATGTTGCATAGGTTCAGTGAAGCAACTGTGCCTGTAAGTTCACCGCCGTGTAGCGCCCCCTGAAGTATCAGCACCGGCTTAACTCGCCGTTTCAATCCGTAAAACTCTTCCGGAAAGATTGAGGTCGGATCGGGGTTAGCGATCTTCGACGCCAGAGAACTCTGCAAATTGTTGACCGTTGCGCCAGTTTCTTCCTTGTCGCCATACTCCAGTGCTATGATATCGCGTTTCCCGGCACTTTGTCCGATAACTCTAACGGTCGCACCGTGTAAAGACTCAACAAACTTCAGACCGTTTTCAGGAACAGCTTTCCAGAATTCCGGACATGTTTTATAGCTGTCCAGATTCCCGAACTCTTTAATTATGTCATTTAGATTGTTCATGGGTAATCGCTTGTCCTTTTTTGTGTTTGCCATTTTTTTTTACACAAAATTAAATTAGCATGGAATCTTTCAGTTATTATCTCATTTTCTAAATCACAGATGTACATGTCTTGCCGGGTGTGATATCCAGTGTCTTGTTGCGTCCGTTGCACACGATGCATACGCGAACCGGTGCTGTCGCGGTAACCGATACATTTGCATGCGCCTCTGCTCCTTTGCGCTTTTTGCACACGAGGTCAATTTGCCCGCCGGGAATTGCCAGCTGGCGAAGCCCGTGTTCTTCAGTGAGACGGATAGTCCAGTCAATCCGCTTTTTCGGCGCGCTCAACTCAATGCCGATGATATTCTCGATCAGCATGGCAATTGGGCCGATACCGGTCCAACCGACGAAATCGGGCTTCACCAATTCCTGGGTATATGCTTTTAGTCCGGGCGTAAATTTTTCTGAACAATAAGATTCCCAGAGCGTGTGCGGTGAACACTGAGAATATGTTTTAGCCAAGCCATCCAAATACTTTACGGCTATGGCATACGCCGTTTCCCCATGTCCGGCACACGCAAGACCGCGGGTGATCATGTAGTTTGTGGAAGCCCAGACGCCACCGCGCCAATAAATACCTTCATATGAAAAATTAGCGTCGTCAGCCGAAAGACTGGGTACAGGAATGGTTCGGTTGAACTCCGCAGTGTTTTCCAGATGCGCAATGAGATCGTCCAAGCGATCCTGCGGACATATTCCCGCAAGAATGGGCCAAAACCCAGCAACTGTTTTGGTCGAGACAAAATTTCCAGGAAGGGAACGATCGTGATAGAATCGCGTGTTCGGGCACCAGAGCTCCGAGTTGATTAGCTCTCCTGTTTCTTTCGCTTTTGCAGCCCATTCCTGCGCCCGAGTGCTGTTTCCCATAACTTCATGCATCCGTGCCAAAAAACGGAACGAAAGAGTCATCTGGGAAGAAAGATCTATCCAGTCAAAGAAGCGGCCTGCCTCCGCATTCCGCGGTGTGCGTGGTGAATCATCCATTCCAGATGAACCGCAATCCTCGAAATGATAGAGGCTGTATTGATGAATTGACTCTCCTCGTCCGTCTTTTGGACAGTCGGAGGCTCCAAGAGGGCGATGGGGTTCCGTCCGGCGGTTGGCATCAATCCATCCCATAAGTTTTTCGATATGCGGAATTGTAACGGAAAAGCGGGAGGAATCTCCAGTCGCGCAATAGTGCTCCCACTCCACCCAGGCAAAAAGAGGGGGATTAATGCGATTGGGCCAAGGCTCCTCGTTAGTAGTCATGTCGTAGGTCATGCCGATATATCCGTCGGCACGCTGCATATCGTAGAAATTATCTAAGCTCTCGACCCCGGGGTACTGGCCGTTTCCATACCGGCAATAAAGCGCCATAAAGCAGGTGTCCCATACCCATTGACAGTTTCGGGATGGATCCCAGGCGGCATCCATGTGCCTACGTCCATGGGATATTCGGATATTCTGGGCCGCTGTCTTCCAGGAAAAATCATACAGTTCCAACCAATCTGGACGACTGGGAAGTATTGGCTGGGGCAATTTTAAAAAATCAACACTGTTAAGTTCTGTCATGATTTATTCCTTAGTTGGACGCATTGTGCCTGCTGTCTTCCATGTCCCAGATAAAGCAGCAGACGCCGCCCGCGGTTATGGAAAAATCTTCATGTATTTTTGAACGGTTGGCAGCTTAAACGCATTCTTGCGGGAACTTGACGATAAGAGAGGATTTTATAAATTTTAATTTAATTAGTCACTTGTCTTTTTTGTCTTTGGCTTCCATGGCGGCATTATCTGTAAACATGATAACCAATTTAGGCCCCTTGCCTTCACCTGCGTTTGAGGAATTCCAACGCAGATAATTAATCTTATCATTGGTAGTCCTGATCAGAAGTCCAAATTGAACATTGCGATCTTTATTCCAAGCGTTGAGCAAGTCAAGTATATCCAATCCGTCAGCTTCTAGGCTTTTTATTTCCGACTCTTGCACAGTCACGGCAGCAGTTGCATCGCAGTCCGTATCGCCGACAGCGCCGGGTTTTTCCCATTTGCTTTCTCCTTCCGCACTGTAAGAACGGGCCATCCAGCTGGTAGCCGTCCTGGCAACATGGGTTTTATCGCCCTCCTTGCCTTCCTGCCAGTCATCCTTAAGTAGGCGACGGATTTCTACGGCCTTTATGCTGCCGACTTGAGGGTCTATTCTTGGCCCCATCACCAGAAAGGCGGAACCAATTTTCGCGCCTTTGGGTATATCCTTCAGATCAAACTCCAGCAGGATATGCGATTTATCCCCGTCTGACTGAGTGTCTAGCGATAAATATTTGCAGGCACCGTAACCGCGATCGGCACGTGAACCGGGTGTACCCTGCTTTTCATTGGTTATCCACGTGTCTTTTGTCGGTCTGAATTCCTTGGTTGTTTCCTGCGCTGAAAGATTCAACATGAACGCGGCACAGACAATCCCAATCAGCATCATCTTTGATTTTCTCATTACAATTCTCCTTTTAACTTATTCCACAACAAATTCAACCAATTCACTTCCTATTGTCCCATACAATTTTTTGTCTTTCCACAAGCACAAAGTCGGTATCTTGGGTAATTTTCCAACTTTAGTGATTCTTAAACTGACCGGATCCAGTTTGCCAAGGATATTGCCTTGTATCGTCCAGTAGGTTTTGTCTGTTGCGCGTATCATTACATTATCTATCGGTTCACCAACATCGCTCCATTCTTTCAATTGTTTGTCTTTTAGGTTGTAGCGGTATAACGCACTGACACCCTCATGGTTGATGCGACCGATAAACTCGTCATTGTTAAGCGCAGGATAAAGATGTCCAGTGCTGGTCAGACCTTTTTTCACCTGTAACCGTTCCAATTCTTTTAAGTCCATGTCAAACACTACAAGTTTTGCTTCCTCCGGTGGTGTCGCCTTTGAGTTAGGATCATCTTTAAGCAGACGCCCGGAAATTATTATCCGTTGCAGGTCTTCCATTACCAACAGATTATGCGGGTTTACAAAGTTCAGGTCTTTATGATGACCGATGGCGAGTTCCCGCGGAATATCATAATAAGCGACCCCGCTACCCTGATGGCCACGTTCAAGCCGTCCAAGGAAATAAAGACGGCCATTGGAGGCCGGAGTCAGAGTGTAGGCATAGTGAGAACCACTGCACAGGTCGCCTCCGAGATATTTCAGCTGCCGCGGATTAATATCACTCGTCTGTGACGGTGGCATGCTTGTGGAGCTAAGCCACGGCTTGCCCGGCTCGTATACATAAGTTGCCCCATTCGGATATCCTGAATAATAAATTTTATCGTCATATGATGCTAGAACCGGCTGACTGACGTGGGAGGTCCCGATGCAATCTATTTTTCCACTCTTTGGGCTGTAACGGAAAAAACTGCTGTATTGCTTGCCGTTGCCAATAAGGTCGCCATCAGGCAATAATGCCAAGGATTCCAGGTCAACCCCCTGGACATTTTTGATTTTACCGCAAAACGTTTGTCCTTTAAATTTGATACTGGCCTTTACTTCCAGTTTGACTATTCCGTCCCTGTCTGGAGGGAAAAATGTTACCTTAGGTGCCTGAGACGCCAGTTTATCCTCAAAAAATTTCGGGAACCGTTCTTTTATTGTTTTGCCAGGTAATTCCGGACGCTTACCGTCAACTTCAGGATACAATTTTCCGTCTTGACACCAAACATACCCGGATGTTTTTCCCTTCGTTTTCGGATCCTCCTCCTGCAAGCTGGCACGAATACCATAATCCTTGGCATCGAAACTGATCCACGAACAATTATCTCGCAGTATTTTGCTTTCCTCTGTCTCAACATTGAAAGCAACCAGTTGCCAGAGCCCTTTGCCCACACCCAGATAAACCCATGGCGGATCTGCGGCAAGATAATAAACATAGGTAAGTTTTTCATCACGTTGTATGCCGGCAACTTTACTGAATGACTTGGTTTTCAGAGTTTCCGGGTCAAGCTGCACCAGCCCAGCCTGACCGTTGTCTGACTGTGTCCCCATATAAATCTTTCCATCCGGACTTTGTATGTGCCGATACAGCAAACCATACCCGTTGTCATTTGGGAACATTGAACCTAATGATTTTATGGTATTCTCGATGGGGTCGTAATAATGAATTCGTGCACCCTGCGCACCAAAAAACAACCTTCCATTTTTAGACCGCATTAAATCATCATTGACATAATTTGTATTTGCATAACCTGGCAAGGTTACTGTTTTCTGTTTGCCTGTTTCCAAGTCGACAATGAGCCATTCCGGCTCCAGGCTTTCCTTTCCGTATGGATAGTTCCAATACTGTCCGATGTACTGCCATTTGCCATTCGAATCAGGCGTGACACCCCATGTCCAGAGGCGTGCGGTTTTAACAGGCACACCAATGACCCTCATTTCTACTTGCTTAAGTTCTGTTCCAGAGGAATCAATACATATGCTCAAGCATAAAATTAATATACACAATATGAAATAACGCATTCATCTACCTTTTGTTTGTTTTTATTATTCAACATCGATATATAATCCGCCCCAATTTGATGACCCAGTTTTAGGGTTGGGTTGTATTTTCGCTGTGTTTGGTGAAATCACATCGACGTGCCCGTCCAGAAAAGCGACAGGAGCCTTATTGTTATGCCAAAACCCCATCATGGAGTTTAAAAGCATAGTTGTATCAAAAGCCCCCCTGTCCGCATTGACAATCAATTTATCCGACCCGCTAATCTTTATTCCAGAAGGAGCGACTATAATAAGGGTGCTAGGCCATCTGAGATTAGTTCGCTTCAGGGCTCCAGTGTGAACTGTGTTCGCATGATAATGACGAGTACCGTAAGTATTAAGCGATTGATTCATATAGTAAGTACTGCCATAGCCGTTCCATTTTGTGCCATTGTCGGTATTCATGTGAAATGAACTTGGGCAGACCAATACTGGTTTCGCATTTCTTGAATCTGAGCATGTATCAAAATCGGTAATGTTCAGGTAAGGCGTGATTTTCTCGATCCAATATGTTGTTTTATTAGGCGGAATTATGACACTGCCAAGTTCAACATTCGGTGGTGCGGCATAATCATTATTGTCATCGGCATACATTCCCATTCCGAGACCAATTTGTTTCAAATTGTTGATGCAATTGCTTGTCCTTGCCATGTCACGTGCCTTGCCTAACGCCGGAAGAAGCATGCCCGCTAGAATTGCGATAATCGCAATTACAACGAGGAGCTCTATAAGTGTGAAAGCGTTGCGGCTCAGGGAGTTGCGACTGCCAAGACTCGGTTCGCCGCCCAAACCGCCTAGTCGTGCGTGATCGCTTAATAGTGAGCGTCCCTGCTCGGGTAGACACGCAGACAGATTCATGCAGTTCTTCCGATGAATTACGTCACCCTTCAAACGCCGCGTCCATTTCTTTTCCATGCCTTTTCTCCTCGAATTTAAGTACTATATTGATTACTGTATTTATATTATACGATAAATAAAATACAATACAAGCATTAATGGTTGATTTTTCCAATAAATATGTTTATTATTAATTCACAAAATAAGTGAAGGAATAGGGAATAATCTTGAGAAAAGGAAACATGCCATGTCATTTTTCGATATAGAAAAATCGTCTGCCAATAACTACTTCCACAGCATGAAGGATCAATTCCAGCGACTTGTCTATGGCCGCTCAGAGGAGGTATTTGCAGCCGGTGATGCCGCCCGCGATAAGATCACCAACATGAAACAGTTGGAGGAACGGAGGAAGCTTATCCGTAAAACCTTCATCTCCAGCATTGGCGGGTTGCCTTCGATGAACACACCGCTGAAATCAAAAGTTGTTGGCTCCATCCAGGAAAAGGGATTCAGAATTGAGAAGATCATCTATGAGCCGCGTCCGAACGCGCTGGTCACGGCCAATCTGTATATTCCAGACGGTTTGAGAAAGCCCACGGGCGCGGTTCTTTTCGTATGCGGGCATAATCAGCAGGCAAAACATGCGAGTGAATACCAGATCGTGTGCAGGCATCTGGTCAATGCCGGATTAATTGTCCTCGCGCAGGATCCGATCGGACAGGGGGAACTCTTCAGTTACTACGAGAAAGCTCTGAAGAACACGACGGTCAACTGGGGAACAGGCGAGCATGACCATGTCGGAGCGCAATGCGTAGTCCTGGGTGACAGCATCGCCCGCTACTTTGTGCATGATGCCATGCGCGGCATAGACTATCTCTCCAGCCGTCCCGAAGTTGATGCAAAACGAATCGGTGTGACCGGCAACTCGGGAGGAGGAACACAGACCAGCATGATGATGATGGAGGATCCCCGCATCGCCGCCGCCGCACCCGCCACCTTCATCATGAATCGTCGTACTTACATGTATAGCGGTGGCGCACAGGATGCCGAGCAGATTTGGCCGGGGATGACGGCGAAAGGATTCGACCACGAGGACATTCTACTGCCTATGTGCCCTAAACCCGTATGTGTGCTTGCGGTCACCTATGACTTTTTCCCGATCGAGGGAACGCGTCAGACCGTGGAACGTTGCCGCCGTTTCTGGGAGCTGTCGGGAAAGGCTGGCAACCTGGAAATAGTCGAAGACACCTCCAAGCACGCCTATACCCCGAAGCTGGCCAGGGCGGCGGCTCGCTTTTTCTCGCAGCATCTCCTAGATAAGGAGATAAACGTGAACTCGGATGCGATCGAGGCAATTGAGCCGTCAAAACTTTGGTGTACGCCTTCCGGGCAAGTCAAGGAGGATCGCACCGGCATACGTTTCGTCTTCGAAGAAAACCAGGATCGTCTGTCGGAGTTCGAGGCTTTGAGGAAAAATTACCCGGTGGAAAGGGGCAAGGAATCGGCATTGCGCTGGCTTAAAGAACAAATCCTGTTCAACCGCCGCCCGACAAATTTGAATCCCCGTTTCTGGAAAAGCCGCGAGGAGGAGTTCTGCGTGGAAAATGGCTACTGGTGGAGCCAAAAGGAAGTCATTAACGAGGGAGTTTTGTTCAGGAACTTCCGTTTCGCCGAAAAGAAGCTGCCTGTCACCCTGGCTGTCTGGAACGGCGGGACAACTGCGATTCGCCAGCATCTTGGCTGGTTGCGCAAGACCTGCGAATCGGGCCGCGCCGTGCTAGTCCTGAATGTCACAGGTGTCGGCGGTTCGGAGCCGAACCCGCTGAATGCCGTCGCACCACACGCGCCCTATGGGGTAATGCACAAGCTCAACGATGATCTCATGTGGCTGGGCGATAGCATCTGTGCCATGCGGGCATATGATGTCCTGCGCACACTGGAGGCTCTTCGCCAATGGCCGGGAGTTGATGCCAAGGATCTGCGAGTCTATGCGCATGGAGCGCAAGGCGTCTATGCAGAATTGGCAACCGCAGTAGAACCCGGACTGGGCAGTATTGAATTACACGAGGAATTTGAGGGATTCGGCGCATGGGTGAAGGCCCGGCATTATGACGTTTATGGCAGCCGGTCTCTGCTATTGCCCGGCGTGCTGCGCCACCTCGACCTCCCGGATCTCCGGAAATGGCGGGGCAAGCATTATTTGAAAAATTAAGATAAGCACCCTGATATATTTAACTTAAGGATACCGATTATGAAAAATGTAATGTATGGGAAGACTAAAGTTGTAATAAGCGCCGACAATGCGGCGCTTGGCCGGGATTCCGCCTCAATGGTTGCGATGCAAATGCGAGAGTTGCTGAAAAAACAGAATGTGATCCGGATGGTCTTTGCCGCAGGCGAAAGCCAGAGCACTTTTCTGAATGCCCTGGCCTTGGAGAAAAATATTGACTGGCAATCGGTAATATGTTTCAATATTGATGATTTCTGGGATGTCTGCATTACGGAAAAATTTACTTGCGGCTATCAGACGATGAAAGAATTATATCAGAAAATCAAAGCAAAATCCGTCAACATTGTGCGCTTCAATGCCGCAGATCCTGAAGCGGAATGCCGCAGATTTGAAAAACTATTGAGAGAGGAGCCGGTTGATATTCTATGTCAGGGGATTGGGACATCCGGGCACCTGGCCCTGAATGAACCATTTGATACTGATTTCAATGATGAAAAATGGGTAAGACTTGTAGATGTTGCAGAACAATCTAAGAAGCAACTCCGGGAGGATCCCAATTTTAAAGAACTTGGATACATCCCTGAGAAAGGCATTACGATGACAATACCTGCAATTCTTTCCGCCAGACATTGCTATACCATGGTTCCTCTGGCGTTGAAAAAGCCGGTCATGACCAGATTGGCAGGCATTACGGAACCCTCAAACACGTTTCCATCATCAATTTTACTAATCAAAAAAGGAATATTGTTTGTAGATGGCAATTCGTGCCCGGACTGCTGGAAAAAACATTCATCATACAAAGGAGTATAAGGTATGAGGACATCTATAATGAAAATCAGAAAAGTAACAGATATGGGGAAGTCACAGATGCGCAGACGGAAAATAGTGATCGTAGGAGGGGGCAGCAACGCCTGGACACCGAACCTGGTAAAGGACATGATGCTGACTCCGGCCATTGCCGATTCTGAATTCGTACTATATGACATCAACAAGCCTGCCGCCACGCTGATTCAGCAATACCTGATGAAGCTTAATAAGGAGCTTAAGACACCCGCCACGTTCACCGCCACCGACAACCTGCCACGAGCCTTTGAAGGCGCAGAATACATAACCATCACCATCTCGACTGGGGGATTTGACGCTATGGCGCACGACCTATCGATTCCCGAGGAGTATGGCATATTCCACACGGTGGGTGACACCTCCGGACCGGGAGGATGGGCTCGCCTCATGCGGAACTTTAACGTGTTCAGAAAACTGGGCGAGGACATAAACCGTTACGCTCCCGGTGCCATGGTTTTGAACTACTCCAACCCTATGACAACTCTAACGCAAATTCTTTGCAGGATATGCACAGGACCCGTCGTGGGACTCTGTCACGGCCTCTTTGAGAACCTCGAGTTTCTCAAGCGTTTCTACAAACTTGAGTCAGAGGACCAGATATCAGTCAGATATGCAGGCTTGAACCATTTTTTCTGGATTACCGAAGCCACTATTCCCAAAATGGACGTTATCGCCGACTTGGCGAGGCGCCTTGAAAAACAGGGCTTCACAGATATGCTGCGCGAGTCGTCCCCTGACGCCATGGGATTCCATTCTAAACGCGAACTTGCCACCGAGCTGTTCCGCATGACGGGTGTCATGCCCTACCTTGGCGACCGGCATACCTGCGAGTTTTTCCCGCAGTACATCACTAGCAGGGCAAACATGAAGAAGTACAAGCTTATTCGAACCACAATCAAGGAACGACGCGACAGGTTCAATCAACGAAAAAATAATCTGGAGAAGATTATCGCAACTGAACTGCCCAAAAAGAGCTTTGTCAGGAGCCGGGAAACGGCGGCCGACATCATCAGCTCCCATGTTGAAAGCTGCCCTTTCATTGATGTAGGTAACGTCCCAAATATTGGTCAGATTTCAAACCTGCCGCTTGGAACTGTCGTGGAGACGGCTGTACGCGTGGATCGCAACGGATTCTCCCCAATAGCTTTTGGACCGTTGCCGGAGCCAATCCTCAGCTTTGTCGAACCTTTTGCCAGGGCATTCAACGTGGGGGTGGATGCGTGTTTCGAGGGTGACCGCAGGAAGGCGTTGACGGCATTGCGGATGGATCCGCTATGCTCGCATCTCACCGCCGGCCAGGTCTTGGAAATGGGGAACCGCCTCTTGGTGGCGCACAAATCGTTTATCAATAATCTCCTGCGCTGAAAAGGAATAAACAATAAAATGCGTAGTGGATAGCCCTCAAGCTGACACATGCACTAAGCCACGCAGTTGGCGTTGCTTTTCCTGAGCCTTCTGTACAGCCACCGGATTTAGATTTAAAATTCTTATTCCCGCATCAATGGTGCTTGCAAAAACTTTTTCCATATCATTAAGATGAGGTTGGGATAAATTGAAACCATAATATCCTTCGCCAATCAAATTTAAACTGTTGACAAAATGATCCACTTTGCCGCACGAGTGAATTATTCCTCCATAACGATTTAACAGGATTTTATCATAAGGCAAACTGAACCCCTCGTACATCTCAGGAGAAAAATTTACGCATGAATCCAGACTCATGCGAATCTTTCCCCGATGTATCCATCCGTAATGGCAATTATAATCCTCCTTGGGTGGCACTAACTGGAAATAATTATCCATAAATCTGATATAAGTACTGGTAATTAATTTGAGAAAATCATGCATCAAGTCAGGTTCATCGTAAAATGCCAGGAAGATTTCCGACCCGTAAATCACTTCAGCGATGTCCAATACCCCCTGTCCATCGGGATGGTAGATGTGACAATATTTTTGCAGCTTGGGATAATCCCGCAGACTGTCAATAAAATATGCCACACAATCAAAGACTTGTTTGCCTTGGCCGGCAAGTATATCCGGCACCCCCTGGGCTAGGCAATTTCTCAGCATATTAACTCCGCCGGACAAATGAAACGCTCCGGGGAGAGTATTTAATTTTTTTTCCATCATATGTATTTTACACCCAAATAGAGAGGGGATGATATTGCATCCATAATTGGCTCTAATCGCCGGAACAGTGCCAGCAGTGGAACTTATCAGCTGGTTGATTGTTCCGATTTGACTGAGAAGCATAGCTTCAAACGTCGAGTCATTGATGGCATCATTGATCATAATGGCTGGATACTCTAAGTTTCCTGGGGCAACTGGACTACGCTTGGGTAAAAACACCTGACCAGCAACTTCGTCAGATGAAAAACTCCGCCACTGGGTCAGCAGATCGGCTTCAACTGTAGGATCAATCCGGTTTTCCAAATCGTCTAAATAGCGCTTCACGTCAAACTCTTTATTCATTCCAATAACCTTTCATATATTTTGTATTAAATGATCATCTTTGGCAACCGGAATTTGCCCGGCAGTTGCAAACTCGCAACAGGGGAACAGCTTGGCGGCGTTGCGGTACAGGATTTTTTCCTTGTCCTCGTCGCTGATATTGGCGAACAACACCTTGCAGAGCTGATGTGCCATGGAAAACAGAGGGGCATCAGCACCCCAGACAATGCGGTCTGCTCCGGCTACTTCGACAAATTGTCTGATAATATTCACATACTCACGTGAATAGGTCAGGTCAATGTAGAGATTAGGTGCTGCTTTTATGGCATCCAGATATGGAGTGTACTTCCCATCGGTTCCCGAATGCGCGCCATGTCATCTTGTTCCCGTTGCTGTCATATTTCGCCCCATAATCACACGGCTTGGGCAGGTCAGCCAGGTTCTCCTTCAGGCTCCGGGAGGTCTGGACTTCAAGCCTCCTCAGTTCAACAGGTTTTTCCTCTCCTTTCTTCGCTCTTCCTTTCTTGCAGGCCTCCTTTTGAGGCTTCTCTTTTTTTATGGCCTTTTCCCTTGCATCTATCGCTGTCGAGTCTCTGCTTATGTGCCCGACAAGTTTTCCACCAAGATATTTTTTTACTATTCCCTCGTGTATCTTCTGCGAAAGTTCACTTTTCGCGAACTCATCAAACGCCCTCGAAAATGTCGGCTCGGAGGGAACATCGCACTCCCTAAGCACTCTCCCTCGGGTTTGTGTTTGCTATCTTTTTTACGCAAAATTAAAATAGCACGGAATTCTTTCAGCTCTTTATATCATTTTCGCAATTTTGAAATTACCTCAAATAAATTATTGAAATAAAAGACCCGTTTGGTTTCCGGGTCAGTCGACGAGCATATCTCCCTGTCCATGATCAAAGAACCAATACCATCTTCCGGTTTCGCGGCCGAGAATTCCGGCGAACGGCGCACTCGGCGCATATATTTCATTAAAATACTGTACAGGTTCCGAATGGCCGTCAAGTTTAAGAACTATTCCGGTTTTTGCAGAACTATGTATTACCGGGAAATTAGATATATAGCTGGCCTTGAAGGCGGCGGCATCCTTGTTGCCACAAAAGATGATGGGGGCTTTACTCTCGCCCTGGGGGATGTTGATAAGTCGCCGCGTACCATCAGTAGCCACGCCCTCCGCCATCATGGTATTCCAGGAATAACTGGTTCTCGAACCATTTGGATTATGAAATACAGTAGCACTAGGACAGCGGAATGTGTCCGACATATTCTTTGAATAACTATTTGGGACCTGATTATTTTCAGCGAGTGTCCTGTACCAAGGCCAATAGCGTTCGTCAGGAGTTCCACTGCCAAGATCCACATAGCTTTTAAAAACAAACTGATTATAATCGTTCATGTAATTATGCACCATGAGTCCCATTTGCTTCAAGTTGTTTATGCATACGGCAGTTTTCGCCATGTCCTTGGCATTCTTGAGAGCCGGAAGAAGCATGGCCGCCAAAATTGTGATAATCGCAATGACGACAAGGAGCTCTATAATCGTGAACTCGTTGCGCATCAATGAGTTACGATATTTAGACTGTTTTTTCTCGCAAGCCATTTCTTTATGTTCGGATGAAGAGTTATTCATTTGTTCAAATCCCCCTTTCCTGCTTTTCGTTTCGCTTTGATCATAACACCTTTGAATCAAAATAAACCAGTAAACAGTAACTCTAACAACAGGGGAACAGCTTGGCGGCGTTGCGGTACAGGATTTTTTCCTTGTCCTCATCGCTGATATTGGCGAACAACACCTTGCAGAGTTGCTGCGCCATGGAAAAGAGAGGGGCGTCGGCACCCCATACAATACGGTCTGCTCCGGCTACTTCGACAAAGTGCCTGATAATATTCATATACTCACGTGAATAGGTCAGGTCAATGTAGAGATTAGGTGCTGCTTTTATGGCGTCCAGATATGGAGTGTACTTCCCATCGGTTCCCGAATGCGCCATGAGGAATGCAAGTTCCGGATGCCGCATGGCCGGCCCTTCGAGTCCACCTGCTCCGCCCCAAGTATGCGCCAAAATCGGCAGGCGATGTTTCTCGGCAAAAGTCCAGACCGGCTCGAACAGTGGATCATTGTAATTCACCCCGACCTGATACACTTTGATGCCACGAAAACAACCTGTCTCGTAACAGCGTTCCAATTCTGGAAGCATCTCATCTGAATAGTTTGCATTGACGTGAATATAACCGATGAAACGCTTTGGATACCGTCGGACAATTTCGGCCACCTCCGCGTTACCACGGGAAATATCCCCGACGAGTGCGGTCATGCTGCTGACAGCAGCCATGCGGATTCCCAGGCGATCCATTTCCCCAACCTGTTCCTCAAGTGAAACCATGTCGTACGTTGACCACTTGCCAACGTGTGAATGTACGTCGAATACCGGAATGTCCAATGTCTGTCCTCGACGTGCATAATCTAACAGTTTATCTTTCACAGTTGCACCTCCGCCATCAGTCGTTCAATATTGCCACCAAGGATCTGCGCCTTATCCGTATCTGGGATTTCAGCATACATGACGTGTCCGATGAGTCCGCCAGGACCAAAATGCGGAAGCCCCGATCCGAAAATCAGCCGGTCTGATCCGAAATGACGGACAAATCGCTGTGGCCCCAAGGGCGGAATATAAGCTGGTCCGCAACAGACATGAAGCAGGGCATGTCGGCGCAACAGTGGATAAAGCCAGTTGTCCGAATTATAAGCCAAATTTGTAAGAACCAATATCAGGCTTGGAAAGTCATGACAGATTTCGTTGACCCTGTTGGGGTCGGTGGCCTCTATAGACAAGAACAGAGGGATCCGATAACTACTGCAGAACTCAAATATCGGTCCTGTAGTCCAATGCCACATGCCCGTTACCTGGCGGTTATTCTGAGGACAGAGCCAAGCAGCGCGGGCATTGCAGGCACGCATTTCGGGCAGGTAATCTTCGACCTTGCGGCTGTCGTCATAGGGGCGGTTCGTAATAACAAAAGCCGGAATAAAACGCGGATATTGTCGGGCAATATCCGCCGTGCATGCATTGGAGTCAACGGATTCGTTCATGGTATGCGCCGCCAGATTACTGAAAGCGAGAGCCGAGTCAATTCCGCAGTGATCCATGATCTCCAGAGTTTCCGTCGGATCACTGGGTTGAATTTTGTCCCGGTACATCCATGGCCCCGTACCGCAATAAGCATCTATTATTTTCATGGCAAGCTGTTATCCTCTCACTATTAAAAATGCGAATTCAAACTGCATAGGCGCTCAGCACCTTACGGAACGCATCGGCTACTTCTTCCATATCTTGCTCGGTATGGAATGAATTGAATGTGACCATGATGCCGCGCTCTAGCGTCTGTTTATGAACAGGGGTCTGGGCGTGGCTATATGTGTATGAACGTCCGTCCGGTTGGACGAACGGATACATGGCCTTGTCACCGGTTAGCCAAGGGCGGACAATCCGTTTTTGGAAAAGAGGCTTGCCGATCAGGTCATACTTTCCGTAGTTGGTTCCGGAAAAGCCTTCCGCGACCAGGGCTTTGACAATTTCATCGCGGCTCACGCTGAAACGGTCTGGCTCAATATAGATCACCGTCCACCAGTATGTGCAGTATGCGTCAGGGACAGGTTTGACCATTTGCGCACCTGGAATATTTTCCACTAACATTCGCAGGAGTTCTCCAAGGACATGCTGGCGACTGGTGATGGCATCCACTACCTCTAGCTGAGCGCAGGCTACCGCTCCCTGCAATTCGCTCATGCGGTAATTAATCCCGTGATGCGCCTGCGCCTGCTCTCTGCCGAAAAAGCGGTCATAGTGCTTATCGGCATAATTGTGGACGCGGCGGCAGAGCGCCTCATCCGACAATACCACGAAGCCGCCATCACCAGTGGAAATATGCTTGAAGTCATTGGTCGAGAAACATCCAGCCGTACCGAAGGAACCTACTTGCCGACCATGCAGTTTCGTGCCCCAGGATTGGGCGCAGTCCTCCACCACGGCGATTCCCTTTGGCCGGCACAACTCGACTATTTCATCCACCGGAGCAGGATTTCCGGCCAAGTGAATAACTTCCACTGCCCGCGTGCGGTCAGTAATCCGAGCGGCCACGCTTGCCGCCGTCGGCTGGAGTGTCCAATCAACATCACAGAAAATCGGCACTGCACCTTCCTCGATTATCCCTAGAATCGAGCCGCTATCTGTGTTAGGGGTGACAATAACCTCGTCGCCCGGCCCTATCCCAGCCGCAATGAGCCCAAGATGGATGGCAGCACTGCCGCTGGAACAAGCAACGGCATAAGGCCGACCGGTATAAGCCTTCATCATATCACAGGCCTGACGGACAAATCGGCCATTCCCATAAAAAAGAGTATTCTGCGCCAAGGCTTCCTGGAGATATTTCAGTTCATTACCAGCAAAACGATTGCCGCTTCCAAAAGGAACAGTTTTAGCTTTGGAACCGCCGTTGATCGCAAGTTCATTCAGATTATCCATGTCAATCCTTATATCACGTTGTATTGTATTTGTATTGTAATACAAAAATACAGACATTCAAGTTGAATTAATGAAAAAAGAGAAAAATTGGCTTACTTTGTGGAATATTTCAGGCGGATCGTAATAATTTCCTTGGGAGCGACCCGCAGTCGGATTTTCCCCTGACGTATTGAGATGGCGGTGCCTCTGGATTCGTCCATTCTTACCTTCCACACCGATTCCGGCTTCGGTAAAACCGTGATGACTGCGTTCTGTGGGAATTCAAGCGTATTGTTGAAACGGAAAATCAAACCGTCGCCGTCTTCAGCAAGTTTCAGCGCAGATGCGATCAAAGTTGTCGGTGCGAGCTCAAGACTGAACCGGCAGGTGCGTGGCTCCCTGTACAGCCTTGCCCGCGGTGGCATATTGTAGCCCATGGCATCCGGAAGCCAAGATTCCAGCTTCGAGCCATGGAACAATAGTCCGTACTCGCAGTGACGAATGCCAAGTTCGTTACTGGTTTCCGCAGGGAATTCACGCATCGGGTAATCACCGGAATTCCATCCCCATATTATGTTTGAGCTGCGTAGCAGTGTGAGTGTGGCGTCACCGTTTTCTGTGAAGGTATATTCCGGCAAACCCCGGTTAAGTAAGGTTATGCCATGATGGCCGTCAGTAAAGGATGCGAAATGCTGACAGCAGTACCGGTTGATGGTAGTGCTCACATGGCTGTTGCGGGATACGTGTTCCCCCAGGTTCGGTAACGGGTCACGCCGGGTGAGGTCGAATGGGGTATGCGCCAAATGCTGCGATTTTAGAAAACCGGTGGGAAAGCGCACTCGCCAGCAGCAATTACGCGCCCGGTTATCTATGGTCGTCCGCATATACAGAGTCGGATCTCCTCTTTTTAGGGTGAAGCGGATCGTCACCGGACATTCAACTTGTTCACTAAGCGGGCGGAAATCATGGTCTATCCCGGCAGGAAGACGAACCGTGCCGGTCACCTCCAGAATTGCTCCAGAAATATGGTTTTCGCTAAACGACATTCGCTGCGGCGAAAGGAAGTAACTGGCGTTTGACTGCAAATGTCGATAGGAGTAAAGATTTCCGGCATCCTGCTGGACTTCGAGGATATGCAGATTGGCGTACTCGATGCCGAAATCCTTATGTGTGACCGAAACCGTGCCATTGGCTGAAACAGTGACACGCAGATGTTCGTTTTCAAGAGTGTCTGGCGCATGTCCGATTCGGGCGGAAATGCGCGATGCGGTCGATTCATCCGCCTTTACCGCATCCATCAGGTTATCCGCCGGATTATCGCGATGCGCTACCGTGAGCTGAAAATCTGTAATCGCCAGCGGTGCCAGTGGGACCGGACCGAATTCAATGGTAAGTCGTTTGCAACACCGGTTTTTCGGAATCATGAAATTCGAACGTTGCGGCCAGACAATCGGCAAAACATCCTGTTCAAGGATCGTTGCCTGATACACAGACGAACCGTTCCTGAAGAATACGCCTTCAACGGTTTCAATCTCAGGGGCAAGGAAAATGGTGGTGCGGACTACTCTACAACGCTGTAACGGCAACGGATTAAAAACACTGATTACTTTGGCAGTATCAGGAAACTGATAGTCATACACTTCCCCGGCGATCCTGTCCCAGGCGGCGTTCACGAGGTGATTGGCCATTTCGCCGGAACGTTTCAGGCGGACAGTCATGTCTTCCGCCACCCTATCGGCGTGGCAACCGGTGATGGAATCGTGGGGATGGCAGCGGATCAGATATTTCCAGGCCCGTTTCAGATCAAGAGTCGGATAAGCGGAGGCAGAGCGCCCATCTAGCCAGGCCATGCATGATAGAGGCTCGGCATAGGCGGCGATTTCAGTTTCCGCAAAGCGGTTCAGTTTCTTCAATTCAAGTCGGGCAGAAAACGTGCCGTCAAGATGTGGTGCATGCAAGAGCTCTCCCTTGAGCGTGTAGCGAACCTTTTCCCATGGCATCGCAGCAATCAACTCTTCCAGACTGGAATGAAATACCCGGATTTCCGGATCGTTCTTTTCCAACATAGCAATCATCCCAGCAATGTCCGGATTCGGCAATGCGTGGTCAATTCCATTCATCATCAGTACTATCCCGAAACCGGCCCGTTTCTTCAATTCCGCCAAAACCGTGAATGGTCTACTGAACGATTCCGGCTCCGTCACATTCATGCCGGCACCAGAGGAATAGCCGCGGACGAGAAGGACGGCCTTGAGCCTAGTTCCGTCAGCTCCTTCCCAGATGGCCTCAGTAGGGGTGTCATCGCGCACCTGATATCCCCGCCACATGACGGCATTGTCCAGCCCGAAGCCGGCCAGTATCTGCGGGGTCTGCGCGACATGGCCGAAATTATCCGGCAAGTAGCCAATGTCCGCTCTACCACCGGTGGCACGGACAGTTTCCATACCCAGAATCAGGTTGCGGACCTGGGATTCTCCGGATACTAGTTGTTCATCGTGAAGAACATAAAAAGGCCCGAAGCGCAGGCGGCCGGCACGGATCTGCCGATAAATAAATTCGCGGTCTTCAGGGCGCGCTTCTAGGTAATCGTCCAGTGGCACCGTCTGCCCATCAAAATGAAAAGTGTTATATTCCGGATCCTGAGTCAAGATTTGTTTCAGCCGCTCGAACACGTCTATCAGGCGAAACCGATAAATCTCCACTGGCTGGTACCATTCGCGATCCCAATGGGTGTGCGTGACCAGATGCACCGCGATCTGCTTGGACTGTTTTTTCATGAATTTATTTTCTCTGAACGGAATTTTTTCAATAGGCCGCCTCCCGACTCGGCGAAGTATGCCTGAATCTGGGGATCGATTATCAGCTCCGCAAGGAGAGGCAGTTCCTCCTGCATCGGCTCGAAGCGGATTTTAGCCAGAAGGACAGCCAATGCGCGTTCAGCCATACAAGTGGTCGGCTGGCGTACCGCGATAACTGGAATCTGGATATACTCCGTATAATTGTCCTCGAGAACCGAAACCACCAGCAGATCTTCGGGAACACGGAGCCCGGATGAAGAAATGGCCCTTTCAAGGAAATAAACGAAGGGGGGGTAAGTGACAATGATCGCGTCCGGCCGGCTATTCAGAAGCGCCACAACCTCCTTCTCCTTGCGTTCATAGGATCCTCCAAGATGCTGGAGCGAAAGTTCAGCAGTGCCGTTAAGGCGGTTAAACGCAGCCCGGATGCCATTAAAAGTTTCAATATCCTCGAGAGATTCGAAATATGGGATGCAGGCAATTCTCCGGACTCCCCGGTCAAGCAGAAGGTCGGTCGCCGCCAACATGGCGGCATAGGAACTGAAACCAAGCCCAGGACGTCCGCAGCCAAACCAAGGACTGGCAATCTGAACGTGGGGACAGCAGAGGCTGGCGCGCAGTTCCAACTCCAAATTTGGATTTACCATGCATTTGATGTGGTCGAAGGCCGGGCGGATGATCAATCCGGAAAACTCTTCACCCAGATTGCGGATCAATTCCGATTCCTTCTCTAGGGAGTACCTGCTTTCAAAAACGGTGATTGTCCCAGCGTTGCCAAGCCTCGACTCCAGAACTTGTATCAGACGTCGCCCGAACTGACTCGAAGCAACCGGAAGCACAAGCGCGATCCGCAAAGGCTCCTTCATTGCGAGCGCTTTTTTTCCATTGCCTGACAACAATCTCCGGCGTGGCTCACGGATCACCAGTCCGCGCTGTTCCAGATTATCCAGCACTCGCGTAACAGTAATCTGGCTTACCCGGAACTCCTTCATCAATGCGCGGACAGTAGGCAGAGGCGTATCAGGCGGGAGCCCGGCAAGCAAAACTTCCAAGCGTTGTTGCAATTGCTCATACTTATAGTTTGAAACAGGCTTCCTGGGGGACATGATAAAACCTCCTGAAATATATGGTGCCGAGTCTGCCAGCAATCGAATATTGAATTATTGAACGAAATGGAAATACACTATTAAAATTTGTAATACAATACAAGTAATTCAAAAACATACAATATCAATCTTTTCCATCCACATAGATATTCTCGGGGAAGTCCTTTCGCATATATAGTTTTTTAGAAAACAATGAATTATTTGTCTGAAAAACTATAGTCTAAACTTGACATGAAATAAAATCCATGATACTAGCTGTATTGTATTTTATGTCCAATGGAGGTGAAGCCTTGATATTATCAATTGAACATAACGGTGTTTTGGTCGACGCATGCGGCCTGTCAGGAGAACAGAAGCAGGCCAACATCTTTCCGGCGCATCCGTCAGGAATGCAGCTGAGCCGGAACCGCTGGCTTCTGTTGATTGCCACCCGGGGCGTGCGACAGCATGATGACGACCACAGCATTGTCTACCAGCTGCGGGCGGATACTCCGGACGGTACTCTGTTGCGCGAAGGATTTCTACAACAGACCTGTAGCGACTGGGATCCCTTCCAGGATGGTTCCTCCTATGTCTGCCTGCTTCGGCATGCCATGGGTTTCGGTATCCCAAAAGGTGCGCTCATCAAAGGCAAGCCCGCGCAAAACGCCAACAGGTTCGCAGCGATTTGGTGCCGTTCAGCGGCTGGAGTGCTTGATTCGGCCACTGGACTTTACACCTACAATCCGGAATTGGAGAGGAAGACACTGGAAGTGGTCTGGTGTCAGTTCCGCTTAAACGACACAGATGACGACATCGAAATCCTCCGCAAGCCGGAGAAAATGCGACAGAATGGCTATGCATCAGGAACCGCTTTCTGTCACGCGGAACAGGCCGGATTCATGATCGCCAACCTAGTGCCGCCAGTGCCATTCAATGACAATTGCTGCGAATGGATATCTGCCATGCACAGTGGTATCGGCATCATGGTGGTCAAATTCCGCTACGATGACCGGACCGGAATTTATGAGTGGGTCGAAACCGGGCCAGCCAGACTTGGCAACGAACAGTTCGCCCTGAGTGAACCCACGCTGGCACGCGGCGATGATGCTTGGATTATTGGTGTACGTGTCCGCTATATCAATCCGCAACAGGTACCTGACTGGGCTGGTGATCGGGCTCGGGATCGTGGGCATACCGGCTGGATTAAGGTTGAAGACCCCTTCAGGGAAATGCCTTTCCCGAAAATAGTAGAAGACCCACATCGCGAAGCACCAATGACTATCTATCGCTGTGCCGACGGGGTTATCCGCTTGTTTTCAGGTGACTTGAAAAAATCGCCATATGGGCAGCGCCGTGATCCGATCTATTGCTGGGATGTAAATACGGACGACTTCAGTGTATCAAACAGGCGGGTTGTTTTTGACAGCGTGAAGGCGGGAGTGTTTCCCGATGACCCAAAATTGCCGCGCTGCACAAGCTTTGCCTGCGTATTTCCACACGTCGGCGGTGCGGCGCAGACGGTTGCCCATCGTGTGATGTGTTATCGTTACCTCCCCGAGATGGATCCCGGAAATCCACCAATTTCTCCGGAGCAGATGCTGGCGCACGGCATCTATTATGCCTCAATCAGATACCAAAATGAATACCCGCCGTTCTGGCATTTTACCGAAAAAAGTAATTAAAGGTTGCTGCAAAAATGATTAAACGAGTCATGTATGTTTGTCTTTCTGTTATGGTATTAAATGCCTGCAATAATCCGGCCACGGCTCCTGAACCGGTGGCGAAGGTAGAAAACGGCGACATTACAAGGGCGGTTTCGCCTCTGCCTTCATTACCCGTTCTTAAAATGGAAAAATTGGCCGCGCCTGTGGCAACTGCACGCTGTTTCAGCTTTGGATTGGCGCCTAATGCCGCAGGCAACTGGCGTTTTGTCGGCGAATTCATGAACTACAATAACACCAATGGTCCGGGCAAGGAAAAAGAGACAATCCAACTCCCCTCCGGTCAACATTATCTGGCCTATACCAACAAAGAGGCGCGTCCTGAAGCCGAATGGGTGATTGCAGATTTGCAGTCCGGTAAAACCAAGCTCGTGAAATTGCCGGGGTTTCATTCTGTGATTTCCTGCCTGGCTGGGAATGGCCGTATTTTCTTCGGTGTTGACTATGCCCACGTCTATTATTATGATCCGGTGGAAGATACAGTGAAACCGATGGCCCGAGTTGTCGAAGACATCATACAGCTCCGTCAATTTTACAAATTCATGATGGGAGCCGACGGCATGCTTTACGGTTCCGCACAAGCCACCAATGGACTTACGACTCTGATCCGGATCAATCCGGACACCCTGGAATATAAATTGTATGACCAGGTTGGAATTCCAGGCCGCCGCGAAGGACTCACCTATGGATATTATCTCGCAATTGACCCACCCTGGATCTATGTGGCGGTAGGACAGGGAAACTGGGAACTATTCGCGGTCAACGCCGAAACTGGCGAAAAAAAATGCCTGATCGATGTTCAGAGTGAGCCGTCCCGGATCTCTGTCCAGCAGGATGCCGACTACTGCACTGCCAGTTTGAGCGGAGCCGGCCGGAATGAACGCTACTGGCTGATCGATGGAACCGCCATACCAATTGTCGAAGGCAAGAAACCAGATGCCGTTCCCATGAGCCGGAAAACCTATAAAATGGTCGAATGGAAAAACACCAAACCAATGAATATCGGAAATCCTCCTGAAGTGGATACAGCTGTTGCTACGGCCGTGGACAGCCAAGGCAAAGGAGTTATCCCATGGCGTCCAGCCGCTCCAGTAACCACTGTCGATCCGAAAAACCCACCACCGGACCGCCCTTGGACCGGGAAGGTTTCTTACGCAATTGAAAATGCGGCACCGGTGAAAATCGAGTCACTCATTACCCTGTCGGACGGGTCCCTATATGGCAACACAGAGCAGTACAACGGGCATTTTCGTTATGATCCGAGTACGAAAAAACTGGATTATTACGGCAAGTTTGGGCCGAGTCAAACAAGAACGGTCATGGTTGATGGAAAAATTTATATTGACGGCTACCCTAATACCGTGCTGTATGTATATGATCCAGCCAAACCCTGGACGGCCAATACCCAAAGCGGAGGGAAATTCCCGGAAGACAATCCGAAATGGCTCGGAACCATGGGACAGGGTTGTGCCGAAGCCCACCACTGCCGGGCACTACTTAGCGGTGGTAACGGCAGAATTTACATGATGGGACAGCGGGAACGCTGGTCCACCGGGACCGGCTTGGGATATTATGATATCAAAACCAATAAATTTTTCGGTCTCGGCAACGTGAACAAGGAAATTGATCCGGTCGGGCTGGTTGTCCTGCCAAAATGCGGACGTCTGGTTCTTTCCGGAAAACCGGCTCAGGGCGGGGATTCCCGTCTGATCATCTATGATTTAGATCTGAAAGAGATTGGGAGGATCGAAGTATTTCCAGGTCTGAGTGACGGCGGCGCTCTGTTCAATTCAGAGTTTGACACGCAGTTTTTCGGGTGTGTTCAAAATCAAGAAACAAAGAAGTTCACACTCTATCGCTATGATCTTCTAAGCAATAAGATCATGAACCAGACCGAAGTTCCGGGCATGGTTGAAACGGTATTTCAACGCTCGTCAGACCATTTCTGGTGGGCGGTTGCCGACGGTACCTTGTTTTCCCTTGAGTCGGCAACGTTGAAATTGAACCCTATTGGAAAGTTAGATAACGGCATCAATTTTCCGGTCTGGATCGGCAGAAACCTTTATGGGGCTAATGGAGGTTGTCTAGTCCGGATCGCAGTTCCTTGAGTCAATTATTCGGCTGCACCGAGACTCTCTAGCCTGGATTATTCACGCGACGTGAATAATCCACCGCTACGCGGACGTGATCTCGTTGCAAAGCAACGAGAAACGTGGTGACGCCCCGTTTGTTCGTTGTTCCAACAACGAACATCACGGCTTCTGCCCAAGTCCTTGGGCAGAAGTGATTTATTCATTGGCGGCCATGCCGCATGAATTAATCAGGCTAGCCTCGATGCGGTTTTCGCACAAAATCAGTCACAATATTGAATTTCAGAGAATATGCTATATCTTTTCCGACAAATAAGGTGGAATATGACAAGATATCAGAAAGCATTGAAGGCCATGCATAATGCTGAAGACAGGCATCCGCAGAGTTTTGTAGCGGTTGATCCTAACAGCGGCAGGATTGTAGCACACAGCCGGAAACTGTCTGGAATAAAAAAAGCCATATCGACAACAAAATCCTTAGGCGGATTGATCATCAGCAAAAAACTTCCGGAAAATTACCATGGATATTTTAACTTATCCGTTTGACTGTTACGGTGAAATCCCAAGACCTCTAATACTTGTTAAAATTGATGACTTCAGCAATCCTTATCCAGCTCTTATCGATACAGGTGCAGATTTTTCCATCTTCCCTGAATGCTTCCTCACAGATCTGGGGCATTGCAATAAATCCCGAAAGGTCCTGTCTGCCAAGGCGGGCGGTTTTGGTGGGAAGGCTCATTATTTCATACATACATTGAAGATATCCCTGCTTGATGAAAATCTAAATCCTGTCTGGGATACAGGAAAAATTAAAGTCGGTTTTGCCGAAAAATACTCAGGGATAGATTCTATTGTTCTCGGAAGGGATATAATATGCAGCAAATGGAGAAGACTGATAATAAATTCTGAAAGCGGCAATCCCAAGAGCTGGTCTGTGAAGATTTTTGTTTGAGGCATTTCTCCTGCAATTTAATCAATCTCTATCGTTTCTCTCTATCATCGAAAAAAACGGTGCCATTCGAATGCTGTTTCAACACTACGGGGCCTAGCACCATCTCCATAGTAATTTACACTCATAACTTGACAGCGTAGAGTCGAATTACTGGTTTTTATCAAGTATCTATGCAGACGAATATTAAATTAAGAATCTTCATTCAAACGCCCGCCTGCACACAAAACTTCCCACTTCGCCGAGGCTACTAGATAGAGTCTCGGCGGAAGTCTTTCCGCACTTAAAAGGCATATGAGCCGACCAGACGCTTGGCGTTCCCGGGAACGCCAAGATGTAATGGAGTTAACTTGAGAAATACTTACACAACCTTGAATTCCAAAACGCTTAATTAATCCTACTCCCTTAGGACCTTTGCTATCGGTTCTTAAATCAATCACACCTTCACCGATAACATCATTTTCTATTCTTAGTTGAGTTTGACTCCTTAAATCTTCCATTATACCAGACAAGACAATGACTAATCCATATCCTGAGTCAATATCTCTATTAATAACAGCATTAAAGTTGCTTGTCTTGCCAGATTGCACACCAACAACAACCAGTCCTTTTACATAAAAAGGATTAAGTAATTCAGGATCTCCCAATTTTTCTAATATTTTTAAACTGGATTTTTCTGTTTCTTCACGTACTGTCTTCGAGCTTCCTGCCTTCTCTAACAAACAATAGTATCTGTCATAATAGTTCCATTGAATTTTATTTTTACGTTCTGCAGTTAACCAAGTTTTAACCCCACTCTTTGTTAAGATACTACATGGATTGATTTCGATAGGGTTAACAGAAAGGTATTCTCCGTCAGTCCGGGTTGTTGCCAGAGATTCTATGTCCATTGTAATCCGGGTTTTGGTTTCCGGTAAAGGCCGTTCATTTCGGGAGTGTTGCAATCAGGAAATCGCCCGAATGAAGCAGAAGCCGCCCCCATGGCCTTTTTATTCCTTTAGGTTGAGACCGTTGCCGGTGTCTGTACACAGGATTGCCGACTTTGCAGCACCCATGTCATACTCCGCCTTGACTCCTCGCCGCCTGCGGTTATCTTTCCAGCAATATGGAAAACGAAAACCCAATCAATGCCAGCCCCTCATATCCCAAGGACATAGACGGCAACGCTTACCGCAGCCCAGAGCCCACGCTATGGCAGAAGCTGAAAAAGCTTATTGTGCCGGTAGCTGCGGCAATTATCATCGCCCTGAAGTTCGGCGCAAAGCTGAAATTCCTGGTTCTGCCGGTTCTGAAATTCCTGCCGCTCATCCTGAAGACCGGCGGCACTATGCTGCTTTCCCTGTGGTTCTACGCGATGAACTGGGGCTGGATGTTCGCAGCCGGCTTCACGGTGCTCATTTTGATCCACGAATGCGGACACCTGCTGGCCGCTAAGCGCGTTGGACTCAAGGTAGGGGCACCGGTTTTCATACCGTTCATGGGGGCGTTTATCGCGCTTAAGGATGCGCCGCGCAACGCATGGATAGAAGCCCAAGTCGCCATTGGCGGGCCTCTGCTTGGCGGAATCGGCGCACTGGCATGCCTTGCAATCTACTTCATAACAGGACAGCCTATATTCGCGGCATTGGCGTATGTGGGGTTCATGCTAAACCTGTTCAACCTCGCACCCCTGGGGATTCTCGACGGCGGCAGGATAGTCTCGGCGCTATCGCTGTGGTTCTGGCTGGCGGGGTTCGCCGTCATGGCAGTCCTGATTGCCGGGCATCCCAACTTCATACTATTCTTCATAATTATATTTTCGCTGCCTTACATGTGGACGCAGTTCAAAAACCGCAAGTCTGAGTTCTTCGCCGTCAGCCGAGCGCAGCGCTGGATCATTGCGGTTCTGTACTTCGGCCTGGTCGCCGTGATGGCCGCCGGCATGACGGTCGCCCATGTGCCGCCGCCTGCCGGCTGACACCATTGATAGAATAAATTCTTATTTTCCCCCGATACAAGCCCCTCCCCTTCACCTTATAAATTCCCCCAAATTGAAAAACATCCGCCTTTGCAATTCCAAGTTTCCCCTGCTATTTTCAAATGTATTCTGAAACATAAACAGGAGGACGACATGGCGAAGGCGGCAACATCGAAGTTCATGGCACCGGTGACACCAAGTGAAAAGCTGGCGGCAATCGTAGGCGCAACACCAATTCCCAGGACGGAAGTCACGAAGAAACTCTGGGCGTACATCAAGAAAAACAAACTCCAGGACAGCAAGAACAAACGCAACATCAACGCCGATGACAAGTTGAAACCGATCTTTAAGAAGGATCAGGTCTCGATGTTTGAAATGACCAAATTGGTGTCGAAGCACCTTTCGTAAGATTTGATTCCCTTGAATCAGGGGCCGGACACCCGGCTCCTTTTTCTTTCAATTATCCAACCTCCGGGTAACATTGCCCCTAAGTTGCAATAAATTTTGATATTTATCTTGTTTGTGATATTTTAAAGGCGAAAGGTGGACACAATGACACACGGGCAGATAGACAGGATAAATTTGGCCTTGAACCGGATTGCGGCAAGGCGCATCGAGACCGATCCTAAA
>CAMCYE010000016.1 GCA_945883805.1 Victivallis vadensis
TGCAATCCCGCAACTCCGGGAATGTTTGACAACAACGACCATCTGGGCTACGCCGCATGGACAAGCGATGGAGAACATTGGGAGGGGCCGCATTCGCTCGAAGGAACCTACGGCCACTACATCTGGCGTGCGGGGACATATGGTGGAAAAGCCTACCTTTGTGGACGTCGCGTTCGCGATTTTGCGCCGACTGACGGGGATGAAGGCAAGAAGGCAGTCATGGAATCCGCCATGTTGGAGAGCGAGGACGGTCTTGTATGGAGATTCTGCGGACTTTTCCAGGAAGAGAAGGGAAACGAGACAGCTTTTATTTTTGAAGATGACGGCAGTATTCTTGCAGTAGCCAGATCCAGAGGTGAAAATGCCATGCTATGCAAGGCAAAACCCCCTTACAAGGATTGGACTCGCACCCCTTTGAATCACAATGTCGGCGGGCCGCTCCTGACGAAATGGGGAAAACATTATTTGGTTGGGGGCAGAAAGATTCCATTCGGGGACACAGCTAAAACAGTGCTCTCCTGGCTTGTCGGCGACAAACTCGAGGACATGGTGGAACTGCCAAGCGGGGGCGATACATCATATCCAGGATTCATCGCTCTCAGCGACAGTAAAGCTTTGCTTTCCTATTACTCAAGTCACGAGGGAAGCAATTCCAAATTGGCACCCTGTTCAATTTATCTGGCGGAGTTAAGACTGGGATAAGAATCAAAGAAAGATAAGATTTTCAACCACTAATCGACACTAACAGGGCACTAAGAAGAAATAAAATACAAAAATGAAGAAAACCATGTCTTTACCAAAACTCTTTGTCGTCGGCGACAGCATATCAGTGGGTTACAGTCCGCCCCTTCAGAAAATGACAGAAGGTGATTTTCAGTTTTATGGACGCAAAACCGGAATGGAGGAGGCACTGAAGAACCTTGATATTCCCCTTGGTTCAAATATCGGTGATTCCTCTATGGTTTTAAATTACCTTCAAACCATGCTGACAAAGTCAGACTGGCGTCCTGAAGTGCTCCTGTTAAATTGCGGACTTCACGATATCAAGACTAAAGACGGGAAAATACAGATTCCCATTGAAGACTACCGCAAGAATCTAAAAAATATTGTCAAGCTGCTTGCCGACAACGGGATCAATCCGATCTGGGTCCGGACAACGCCCGTCGAGGATGAGCAGCACAACAGCGGCCAGAAGGATTTCAAAAGATACTCAAAGGATCTGGATAAATACAATGCCGCCGCAGACGAGATTATGAATGCGGCCGGAATTAAAATGATAGACCTTCACACCTTTACCGCCAGCCTCGGAAAGGGAAAGGAGATCTACCGGGATCACGTGCATTATCATCCGGAGATTGAAGCCCGGCAGGCTGCGTATATCGCAGGATTCCTGCAGGTGTATTGTGCAAATTTGCAGGAGAAATAAAATTTATGCCACTGACTTTCACTGATGGGGATTAAAAACAAGACTTGCTGTGAATTCGATTTTGCAACAAAAGCGAATTCACAGCAAATCTTCATCAGTGTAAAATTAGTGGTTAGAGTATTTTTCGTGTGTTTTGTGTGTTTCGTGGTAAACAATTTTTTTAATAAAACGGTGTCAGCATGCTTAAAAAAGTAGTCAAAAGTTCTCTGGTAAACCAAGTTACGGAAAATATAATCGAATACATGGTTTCACATAAGATGAAACCCGGGGAGCGGCTTCCCAGTGAAATGCAGTTAATGGATTCGCTGGGGATAAGCCGTTCTGTTTTAAGGGAAGCGTTGAGCAGGTTGAATTATTTCGGCATCATCTCGTCTGAGAAAAAGAATGGCATAATCGTCAAAAGCCCCAAACCGTTTGCCACGATCTATAATTTCCTGCCACTGCTCGTAAGTAGTAGCAATGACTTTGAAAAATTCACCTATTTCCGGTATGTGCTGGAATGCGGAGCTGCGGAATTCGCAATCCTCTTCGGTGACGAACAATCGGTCGGAGAAATAACAAAGGCAGCCAAAACATATCTTGAGAACGCGAACAAGGGGCTCACTCGCGATGAGATGATTGAATTTGACGAGAGTTTTCACATCGCCATTTTCGATGCCGGGAAAAATGATTTCCTGAACGAACTAAGCTCAATGGTCATCAAGCATTTCAGTAGCAGGCCAAGCGAGTTGAGCAGAAAAGACTTTGACAGAATAGCAAATGAGCATTCATCAATAGCCCAAGCCATAAAAAATAAGGACATGGACAAATGCAGGAAACTGCTGGGATCGCATCTGCGGTTAAAATCTTGAAACAAGATTTTAAATTAAAAATAAAAAATAACTAAATCCGTGCACGGATTTAGTTTAGGAGGAAACTGGGATGATATATTCCACAAAGTTAATTGAAAAAGTCAGGGCCGGCAAAGCGGCGGTCGGTTTTTGGATAAACCTTTCAGATCCGGCGCTGGTTCAGCTTGCCGGCATAGCCGGTTTCGACTGGGTCATGATAGACACCGAACACAATCCTGTCAGCGATGCACAGGTGCAGGGACATATTTACGCATTGAGCGGATTTGAGACTTCGTGCATTGTAAGGGTCAGGGCAAACCGTCAGGAGAATATCAAATGGGTGTTGGACTCAGGCGTAGCCGGGATAATCGTCCCGGCAATCACAGATTACGCGGACGCACTGGAAGCCGTTAAAAATTCCAAATACCATCCGCTTGGAATGCGCGGATACGGGCCGAACCGCGCCAGCAATTTCATGACGGAGCTGAAAAGCTACAATGAAATTTCCAACCGTGACATCATGCTCATATGCCAGATCGAGCTAGCCTCGGCCGTAAAGGATGTCGATAAAATATGCAGCATTCCGGGAATCGATGGCATCTGGATAGGGCCGACAGATCTTGCCCAGTCCATGGGACATCTCGGGAACCATAACCACCCCGACGTCCAAGCAGCCATAAAGCTGGTGATTGATACGGCCAACAGACATAAGATGCCATGGGGAATCCCCACCGCGTCGGCTGTGGATTTTAACAAATACGCCTCAATGGGTGGCACGATTCTGACGGCAGGTTCTGACACCTCAATGCTGAGAAACGCGTTGAACGGCATATTGAAGGAGATTAAAGATGGAACTTCTGAAAAGTCGGATCAGGCCAAAGGATATATACACCCCTGACCCGAATGCCACCCAACTTAAGTGTCGCCGCCCTGCGGGGGCTTGTTATCTTTATGTAATTCGTGTTCTCCCAAGGCTTACGCCTTTGGGCTACATTATTTCACCTCCTGCGGAGGCTATAATAAAATAAAGAGAATCGTTTTTTATATTCAGCCCTCGCAGAGGGCGACATGTTGTAGCCTCATGCGTAAGCGTGGGGATGATGAATAATAAAATATAACTCCCAGCCCCCGCAGGGCGGCGGCACAACATATCGTTGATCGACAAAAAACGCTTAAGTCGTGAGGCATTCCACTGACCCGACCAAGATGTAATTATACAGGTGTTAATATTAAAAAGGAGTTTTGTTTCATGAGGATTAATGGCCACGTTCATGGGGGGCACGCAGAACGCGACGCTTCCGGAAAACTTATCCCACCCCTGAAGCTTGCCTGGGAGTCAAAGGAACTTTTCCCTGAAGAGTACAAGAAAATGACACCGGAGGAATATGTTGAAATAGGCAAGAAGAAGCACGGTGTCGAAAGAGTCATCCTGCTCGATCCTCCGGAGGTGACATTCAGGCTGAAGGAAATATTCAAGGACTACGTCATAGCTGTGCCGATGGTGGATATGGACAATATCACTCCGGAGGAAATCAATTCCCTTTTCAAGCGAGGGGCGGCCGGAATCAAGTTCATCGTACCGTCAAAATCCTACGGGGACGATTCTTATTTTCCACTTTACGATGCGATAGCTGCCAATCACGGACTGGCTATCTTCCACACAGGTTTTGTGCTTCTCGGCAGATTCGAACCGGGCAGCTGGGATGCCAGAAAGAGCATCGTTGACATCACTAACATGCGTCCGTCCGCACTGGATCGTGTGGCCCGTGCGTTTCCGGATCTGAAGATCATCATGGCCCATTTCGGCAATCCCTGGTGGGAGGAAGCCTGGAAGATGATCAGCAGCCACAAGAATATCTACGCCGATCTTTCCGGCGGGGACACGTTTAGGCGCTCTATTGACATGTGGAAGGAGATATTAGCGCCGAATGGCAATTTGGACACCGGAGCCGTCTCAAAACTATGTTTCGGCACGGACGGACAAAGTTTCCTGCCCGGTCATTACGGGACACCGGATGTTTACAAATTATATGAACGCTTGTTTGACGTCCTGAAAATTCCAACCGAGTTACAGGAAAAGGTGAACAGGGGAAATATTCTGAAACTGATTGAGAACTGATACGATATAATTTTAACAAAACCAATAAATAGCCAATTTGAAAACTCTGAAAAAATCAGAGTTTTGAAACCGGCTCAGGAGTTTAACATGGCTCGCATTGTTTTCATCGGCGCAGGAAGTTTTGGATTCACGAGGAGATTGGTGAGGGACATCCTTACTTTTCCAATTCTCAAGGATTCAACCATCGTCCTCATGGACATCAACGCTGAAAGGCTCAGATATATAACCTTGGCGGTAAAGAAGATCATTGCCGCCGGGAATTATCCCTCCAATGTCATTTCCACTATGGACAGGGCCGAGGCGCTCAAGGGTGCCGACGCCGTCATCTGCACAATCCTCAGCGGAGAAATAGATGTATGGCGCTATGACATTGAAATCCCAAAGAAATACGGTGTCGACACCAATGTCGGAGACACCCGCGGCCCATCCGGAATTTTCAGGGCCCTCAGGACGATTCCTGTGATGTTGAGTATCTGCAAGGACATTGAGAGATACTGCCCTGATGCAATATTCCTCAACTACACAAACCCTATGGCGATGCTCTGCCATGCAATGCAGAAGACTTCCAAGATTACGGTCTCCGGACTCTGCCACAGTGTCCAGGGCACAGCTGGAATGCTCGCTAAATGGGGCGGAGTTCCCAAAGAGGAAGTCGACTATGTATGCGCGGGAATAAACCATCAGGCGTGGTATCTCGAATTCAAGCACAAGAACAAGGATCTGTATCCCAAACTTAACAAGGTGGTCCGCGAAAACAAGAAGATCTACAACCATGAACAGGTCAGGAACGAAATGTTCATCCATCTCGGATACTACGTCTCCGAGTCCAGCGGACACAACTCCGAGTACAATGCCTGGTTCCGCAAACGCCCCGACCTCATCAAGAAATACTGCACAGGCGGCACCGGCTCGAATCCTGGGCATTACGCATACGTTCTAAAGGAATACCAGCAACGCAACGTAAACAGGAAATGGCAGAAGGATATTGAGGAATGGCTGAAGAATCCCGATATCGACCTCAAGCGCGGGTACGAATACGCCTCATTCATCATCAACGCATGGATGGGCGGAGATATTTTCAAGTTCAACGGCAATGTCCCGAACAAGGGGCTGATCACGAATCTTCCATATGACGCCTGCGTAGAAGTTCCCGTCGTTGCTGGAAGAAACAAGCTTGATTCAGTCCATGTCGGGGAGCTTCCTCCGCAGCTCGCAGCCCTGAACAACCTGAACATCGCGATAGAGAACATGGCTGTAGACGCAGCCCTGACAGGCAACGCCGAAATGGTATACCATGCGATCGCTTATGACCCGCTCACATCCGCAGTACTCTCGCTCGCTGAAATCCGCAAGATGGTACAGGAGATGTTAAACAGGAACAAGGCGTATCTGCCCCAGTTCAAGAATTTAAAGATTACCTGATCCCATGTATTTGCACATTTTGCGGTTAAATTATTTAGATCCATAGAAGGGAATAATGCAGATATTAGCATCTGAGAATAACAACCTGAAATAAAAATGAAACTTGAACAGCAAAAATACCGCAGGCCTCTCTGTCCGGAATTGACCGTGAGTCCGATCGTTCACGGATCCGACGGAGCAATTGACGAAGGTGCTTGCGCTGAGACTGGCATTCAGTTCCACCGGATTTTCGATTTCACAGAGGTGTTAATCCGCCTGCGCCTCGTTTCACATCGCTTATAAAATCGGAATTTGGGTTGAACGGCAATCGCCTCATTCCCTTACTGTCGGTTCGCCGAGGCTTTGCGCATAAGCTTTTGGAGTCATTCCGGTTATGCGTTTGAATATTTTGAAGAAAAATGAAAGGGAGCTATATCCCACTGCGCCCGATATATCTTGAATCGAAAATATCGATTCGCTCAAAAGATGTTTTGCCGCAGTCACTCTTTGCCTGTGTAAAATCATACTGAAAGTCTCTCCTGTCTCCTTTCTTATAAGTGCGCATAAATAAGGGCCGCTAATACCAAGTGCGCGGCTTATTTTCTTCAGGTTCAGAGGCTTTGAGTATTCGCCTTCGATCACTTTAATGGCCCGGTTGACAATCTCCGACTGGTAGTTTTGGCGTTTTATTGGTTCTAAAGGTTTTTTCGGAATGGAAAACTCACTTTGGCGCAACAAATAGACTATTAACTCAGTCAGGCAGCAGACAATGATATCCTTGTTGTACTGCATTTCCTGAAGCCCCTCCTTTTTCATATTTTCAAGCAGGTCGATACATCTCCTGTTGATGGGGATACTTCTGCCGAAAAGCTCTCGCGGCACTTTTCCGGAAAAGAGGATATTCAAATAGTCGAAAGGCGCACCTTCCGCTCCTTCTAGAGAGTGTCTCGTCTTCCCTGGTATGAATATGCATTCACCGTGATTGACGACTTTTTTTTCACTTTTTACAAATACATTAACTTTACCGTAGTCAACATAAATTATTTCACAGAAATAAACTTTGTGCATATGTGAGGTACCGATATGACCCCGCCTCTTCCCTTTATGCGTGACATAAATGACTTTCTCCACAAGTGTAGGTTTGAACTCATAATCAATTTTCATTGTTATATCCGTTCTTTCGAGAATCCTGTTATTGATTAAAAGTAATAAGGAGCATAATAATAATAATATAGAGTATTGTGGATCATCTGCAACTGACATATAATGTATCAACAGAAAATAATTAAGGAGTCAAATGTCACACAGAACAAAAATAGCCATGGTCGGCGGCGGAAGCTACAACTGGATGCCGCGCCTGCTTTGCGACCTGGTTCAGACACCGGAGCTGCAAAACAGCGAAGTAGTATTGCTTGACCCTAATCTTACAGCTGCAAAAGAAGTGAAGATGGCGATGGACAGGGTTTGCGCCGACAACGGCAAAAAATTCCGCTTCGTCGCAACCAGCAAGGAGGAAACCGCCTTTAAAGATGCGGATTTCGTGATTATCACCATTTCCACTGGCGGCCTTGACATGATGGCACATGATTTGGAAATACCTGAAAAATACAGTATTTACCAGACAGTCGGTGATTCGGTCGGCCCGGGAGGATGGGCGCGTCTTTTGCGGAATGTGCCGGTGTTCGAGAAAATGGCCCGCAAAATCGAAAAACTTTCGCCGCACGCGGTGATTTTAAACTATACAAATCCGATGGCCGGACTCACAGGTGCGATATCCGCAGTGTCGGGCCTCCGGAACGTCGGGTTATGTCATGGAGTCATGGGTACTCTTAACTTCCTGAGCAGGATGCTCAATGTTGATGAAAAAGACCTGTCTGTCCGTTATGGCGGAGTGAACCATTTCTTCTGGATACTCGATTTCAAGGTCAAAGGCGCAGACGGCTATAAAATGCTCCGGGAAAAATTAGGGTCATCGCCTCTTACCATATTTGACAAGGCGAGTAATGACCCTGCGGGTTTTTCCGAAAAGAACCATTTTGTCTTCAACGAAATTTACCAGCATTACGGACATTTGACTTATGTGGCCGACAGGCACACCTGTGAATATTTCACACCTTATCTGACCGACAAGAAGATGATGGAGAGGTTCAGGCTGATCCGCACATCCGCATCTGACAGGCGGAAAGGGCTTGCCAAGTCCAGACAATTCACGCTTGATCTTGCATCTGGCAAGATGAAAATGCTTGAACGCAGCAGGGAAACAGCAGTGGACATCATGAAAGCTCTGGTTGCAAATACGCCTTTCATCGATATTGTAAACCTTCCCAACATAGGACAGATCGACAATCTTCCACGAGGTGCCGTGGTTGAGACTCTGGGACTGGTGGACGGGGCAGGATTCGCTCCGATAGGCATAGGTTCCCTGCCGGAAAAATTGCGCGGAGTCACCGAAGTCCACTGCCAGATCCAGAAAATGACTTTGGAAGCAGCCTTGAACGGCAATGAAAAGCTGGCATTAGAGGCGTTGATGCTGGATCCCCTCTGTGCGAAACTCGCACCGTCTGACATAAAAAAGATGGGCTTGGAGTTAATGGAGGCGACTAGGGATTATCTGCCGCAATTTAAATAAGATGGTGAATGGATATTATTTAAAAAACGTACGAAATGCCGATGAAAATTGAACAGAAAAAATACCGCGTGCCCCTCTGCCCGTACCTGATGGTTGGAAACCGCAGGGTGCTGGTGCATCTTGACGCATACTGCGTACCGCAGTCGCTCCAATGGCCGCGGCCCGGTGCGTCCGACCGGCTGGCCTGGAGGGACCTTGCCGACGAATGGCCGTATTGGGATGAGATGAGTCCTGAGGCGATCCGCGCACGCATGCCATATTTTGAATATTCGGACGGTTCCCGCGAGTATCTTCATGATGCGATTACGGTTGAGATCGGATACGTTGAAGACACTAACATACTGGAAGGACGTTACTTTCTCCCAGGCGGCGCCATTCTTGAAATAACGACTTTTGTCCATCCCCAGATGGATGTCTGGGTGCGGCATTACAACGTAAAGGGCCAGGGGAAACTGATATTGCAAAGTGAGTTCTTTGAGAAGGCGGTAAGAGGTCACACATTAACGCATCTTGGCGAAATCAACTTCAGAGGTTTTTTCAATGCGGCTCCTCGTGGCGCCTACGTGATAATGAGCACAATTCCGCTTTCTCAGACGCAGCAGCGGGTGGAGATTCCGGTCAGCGGAGATGCCTGTTGGACTCTATTCATGTGCATGGCTGACGATATCCTTGAAGCAACAAGGATTGGCAAACAGGCGATTCAGTCAGGATATGATAAAATGAAGGAAGAATCAGTTGCAAGCGATCGCGAATGGGTGTCACGCGCAAAGGAACCTCTTTCCCGCCATCCGTTCATATTGAAGAATTACAGGCGCTGGCTCCTGTCGAACATTTTGCTGACGGCATATGACGGCATCATGATCTGCGGAGTACGTCCTTTCTGGAGTTTTGCCTGGCCACGGGACTGCGCCCAGCAGGCTGTGGGTTTCGCAGCCGCTGGCTTCATTGACGACGCCAGACGCATCATCAAATGGAACCTCGACAACACACCGGATTCCGGAGTACACGATGCGCGTTATTGTGCGGATGGTACTCCGATGCTATTGGACAATCGCCCGCCTCAGGGTGACAGCGCAGGTTTCCTATGTTGGGCGGCTGCCTTCATCTGTCGTCAAAGCTGGGATAAAATTTGGGTGGATACAGTAAAGGACAAAGTTTATTTTCTAGCCGACCATCTGGTAAAAGACTACGACAAGGAAACGCTCCTTCCTATTCCCGAAGCCGACCACCGTGAATCTCAGGTCGCATCGTCAATCAGCAACGTCGTGAGCGCTATCGGCGGACTTACTGAGGCGGCCGACTTCGCCAACAGGCTTGGAGATGCTATCCGCGCTGAACAATATCTTGCAAGAGCTCAGGAGATAAGGGTTGCGGCGGAGAAGCTCCTATGGAATAAGGATGAAAACTATTTCATCACCTCTTTGAAACCTTTAAATGTCAGAACCGATATTTCCCTCTGCTGGGGTGCCTATCCGTTCAAGGCGTGGGCTCTCGGAGATCCGAAGATGATTCAATCGGTTTCTCGCGTATTCCGCGAACGCTGGAACGCCTCCGCCGGAGGAGTCCTGAGCGCCCCGGGCACACCGTATGAATCGTTCTGGATGTACTATGCGAGCATTCTGCTCCTGGGCGTTGCCGGCATAGGGGATAAAAAAAGGGAAATGGAAATCCTGTCATCTCTGGAGAAAAATGTCTCGCCGCAGGGTTTGATTCCGGAGCAGATCAGCCGTGCCAGCGGAAACCTCTGGGGCTGCGCCCCACTGTCTACACCGCAGGGGAATCTCCTGCTTTACGCCTATGCTTTTTAGTTTTTCATTTCAATTAATTCCCCTTTGAATTTATTGAAATGAAAAACATAACATAGAGCATTGATTTTATAATATAAGGCATTGACTTCCCTTTCAAAATTTGATATAATGATTGTAGAAAACGAGTGTAAAAATCAAAAACAGAGTTTGTAATATTTTTTATTATGCTTATATTGTCTGACAATATGACTTATGTTTATATCACGGGATGACATAAATATATAAAAAACGGAGGTGTTGAAATGGGCGGGAGAGTTCAAAAATATCGGCACGGATTGAAATTGAATCCTGTCTGTAACTCGTTTGTACTCAAGGGGTTTACGCTCATAGAGCTCCTCGTAGTTATAGCGATCATCGCAATTTTGGCGGGAATGCTCCTGCCGGCGTTGAACAAAGCCAAAGAGATTTCAAAGTCATCTGTCTGTCTAAATCAGCTTAAGCAGCTATCGTTGGGAGTCAACATGTACGCCGACGACTGGCAGGGTTATCCCCCAGGTTCACGTCTGGGGGCGACGTGGGTGAGCCCTTACATGGTTTTTTGGTTTCAGGCCAGTGAGATAGGAGGCATTTCCGATTACATGGGGCAACCGAATCTCCCGGCAAATTATACGCTTGAACAGGCGCCGAAATATGCAGAATGCCCGGCCGATCCATATGTCTGGAAAGACCAGGATACGCCCGGGGTTTTCGACAGGCGCGAGGCCTCATACGGACTTAGCAGGCGACTGATCACGAGTTTTACTGCGGTAAGCTCGCCATGCAAGATGGTGGCCATAAAAAACCCATCCACGAAAGTGTTGATCGCAGACGGCTCCCATGGTAAACTTGACGGAATCGTCACTGGTGGCAGAGGCTGTAGTGTGGACTCTGTTGAGTCCGGCGGTCCCATATGCCGTTACAGGCACGGCTCCGGGGGTGGCAAATCCGGCAACGTCCTCTGGGTCGACGGCCATGCCAGCAGCGAAGGTTGGTCTTTCCTTAAGAGCATAGGATCAGCCTCAAGTGCGGTTAGGAACAAATACTGGGATGCACTAGAGGCTCAATGAGGCGACTCCAAGCATGAAACCGATAGCATTGATGAAGCCTGAATGGGTTGGCGCCATGGATCTGCAAGTTCATGAGGACGGCAAGGTTCAGCCATGGCGACTACCACTCAAACTGCTGGATTTTCTTGATCCGAGGTCCCGTTTCCAAGCGGGAAACCCATCCGGCGTACGCATCCGCTTTACCAGCACAACCCGGTGCGTTGTACTGGAAGTTGAGGCGGTGCCTGAGCTGAAGCGTTGGTTTGATCTGCTTGTCGACGACAAACTTGCTGGCCGGGCTGAACTGGCGCCAGGTCAGACAGAGATCGTATTCGACCATCTTCCAGAAGGTGAAAAAGTGCTGGAGATCTGGCTGAACCACATGTATAGCCCGGTGATTGTATCTACCTTGAAAATTGATGATGACGCATCACTTGAAAAAGCACCGCCTACTGACAAGAAAAGGATACTTTTCCATGGCAGCTCCATTTCACACGGCCGGCAGGCGGCCGGACCGACTGAAAGCTGGACAGTCGGAGCGGGACGACTGGCCGGACTTGACCCGGTCAACCTCGGACTGGGCGGAGGCTGCATACTTCAGCCGTCAGTCGCCCGCGTTATCCGTGATCTGTCCGCAGATTATCTCAGCTTCTGCTTCGGGGCGAATGTGGTGATGGGCTACACGCACAATGAGCGTTCCTTCCGGACCGATGTTGCAGGTTTCATTCAAATCGTCCGTGAAGGGCATCCGGAAACACCGCTGGCTATCCAGGGTCCAATTTTCTGCCGTTCCTTCGAAGAGTTTGAGGATAAGAAGAAGTTTTCCCTGGTGCAATGCAGAAAAGCGCTCATGGAAGTGGTCGAGTGTTTCCAGAAACATGGCGACAGAAAAATATTCTATGGTGGCGACCTGGGGCATTTCGGGCCGGATGACGAATCGCTGCTTATTGACGGCGTCCACCCGAATGCCGAAGGGCATCGCCTGATGTCCAGACGTTACGCGAACCTGGTATGGCCAAGACTGAAGGCTTTGGCGGAAAACTAAATTAGGCGGCAGGAGTCGCAACTTAAAATAATCGAATATCCAATAGCCAACACGGAATATCCAATGTCCAAGTTAAGATTTGCTTGAATTCAACTCCGATGGAAATTGGAGATTGAGTGCTACGCCTGGCGTAGCTTATGCGAAGACTGGTTGGATATTGGGTATTCAAACTTTATACGTTTAATTAAAGAAAGGCCTGTGATGAAATCAAAAGTGAAATTATTAATCTACGCAATTGCTTTTTTCATATTTCTGGGACTGCCCTTAAAAAGTTTTTCAGACACCGGTTCCGCAAGACCGGACATTGTAAAGGACGGCAAACCAAATGCGGAAATCATCATCTCCGAAAAACCAACCCGCTCAATGAAAGTCGCCGCTTCTGAATTACAGGTAAATATCCAGAAAATCAGCGGCGCAGTGAAGCCGCAAGACATATGCAGGGACATTTTTCCCTAGGGCGCTGGACTGTTTTCGCTCCTTTGCTGTAAAGCGATCCGCCGACCGCAAGGGTCATTTTAACTGACAATAATATTTATAACCAATAATAAGAGGAATAATAAAAACCATGAGAAAATTAATGCTAGAAATTGCAATGATGCTGATGTCTGTCATGATTTTAGCAGAGGAGATGACAATAATAAAAGATGGTGTATGCAAGGTTCCTGTCATTGTATCTGAAAAAGCTTCCGGTGACTCCCTGCTTGCGGCAAATCACCTCGCCGAATATGTTCAAAAGATAAGCGGCGCCCTTCCTTCTGTATTGAATGGATTTCCGAAGACAATACCGGACAGTGCAATTTGGATAGGATATCAGCCAGTCCTGAAAACCCTTTTCCCAAATGTGAATTTCAACTTTCAACATCCCGAAGAGATTCTCATTGTCTGCAATGGCCGACATCTTGCAATACTTGGCAGCGAGAAGATAGTTGAAGGAATACAGTTGAAAGATGGAACTCCCAACGCCGTATATACTTTTCTACAGAAACATCTGGATGTCCGCTGGTTCTATCCGGGCCCTTTGGGAGAAGATGTTATCCGCAGACAGACAATAAAATTCCCGCCTTTTGAATACCGGTTCCATCCGCAGTTCCTGCGACGTGCGATCTACAGGCGTTATTTCAACAACAAGGACTGGTGCCGTTTCCAGAGGTTGATGAATGATACGCTAAATGTTCCTGTCGGACATGGATTTGACGACTGGTGGGAGAAGTACAGCAAGGAACATCCCGATTATTTTGCCCTTCAGCCAAACGGGAAACGCGACGGCTATCCAGGAACTAACAAAGCGAAAATCTGCGACTCGAATCCCAAAGTCTGGGATCAATTCCTGTTAAATGTTGACGAGGAACTCAAGAAAGATCCAACCGCCAATGTTTTCAATGCGTCGCCAAATGACAGTTATCTGTCAGGTTATTGCGTATGCCAGGACTGCGAGGCCTGGGATGCCGCAGACGCGCCCAAATGCAATCGCAATCTGGAATGGCAGAACCTCAAGAAAGAGCATGTTGCGCTCACTGACCGTTATGCGAAATTCTGGAATGTTCTTGGCAGAAGATTGAAGGAACTTCATCCTGAAAGGGAATTATGGATTTATGGAATGGCTTACGGCGACGCCCTCATAACTCCTCCGGTAAAAGAGGTTCTGGACAAAAACATAGTTATAGGATTTGTCGGCAGTTTTCCAATTACATGTGAAGAGCGCAGACAGGAAGAGAAAGCCACGTTCAAACAATGGAAAGAAAAGGCGAAGGCGCTGGTATACCGTCCAAACCTGTTCTGGTATTCCGGAGGCATGTCTGGATTCCCGACAATAGCGATCAAGAAGACAATTGAGGATTTCAGGTTCCTCGCTGAAAACAACTGCATCGGCTTGATCATAGACACGACACCCCAGCACTGGGCGACACAGGGGCCGCAATATTATGTCATGGCCCAGATGGCGTGGGATCCCTTTCAGGACGGGGATGCTTTGCTTGAGGATTATTACAGGCGGTGTTTCGGAAAAGCCGCAGACTCGATCAGGAGTTACTGCCAACTGATGGAGGATGCGCATAACCGCTTGACTGAAACCCCCGGATGGAAACCTTCAATGGGAATGATCCGGAAAACAACGGATGAACTTGCCAAGATATATGATTCGGAACTGGTCAATAAGGCTGACACCATACTTAAAAAAGCAGAGTCCGAGCTCCAAAACGAACCGGAGATTTACAGGAAACGGGTCGCCCTTATGCGCAGCGGCCTCGATTTTACAAAGTTGCAAACCGAAATAATCAATGTCATGCGGAAAGTCAGGGAGAGCGGCGACAAGGACAAAGAGGCGAATGAAAAAGCAATGGCTTTAAGCATTGAAAGGCGCAAATTCTTTAAGCTATATGATGGAATCGCAATTAACGACCATATCTTCAATGTCACTTGGCTGAAAGGCCGCAAGATGGAAAGTTATATGGGTTATGGACCTGAAGGCTTGCCGACCTCATCGTCAGAAAAGAAGAAATCTCCTAATGGTAAAGATGCAAAGGACCCTGCCATAAGGGATGATGTGCAGTAAGGAAAAACTGAACATCCGATATCGGATGTGGATGGTTAAATTAGGCGGCCAGGGGCCGCAACTTTTTTGGAGTGCGGTCGCGACCTGCCCTTCGTAGCCTTGCATAGTAGGGAGCTACCGCTTTTCTTCCGGCATGCGAAGCCTGCCGGTCTTAAGACGGCGAAATGAATTTCGCCTAAGAAAAGCTGAAGCTGCCCGCTTCAGCACTCCAAGTTCCTGCTGTCGCAGGAAGAAACTTTGAAATTCCTATACTTTAAATTAAAGAAAGGACTGTGATGAAATCAAAAGGGAAATTTTTAATCTGCGCAATTGCCCTGTCCGCTTTTTTCGGATTGAACTTTACAAGTTTTTCAGACACCGCTTCCGCAAGGCCTGACATTGTGAAAGACGGAAAACCTAATGCGGAAATCATCATCTCCGACAAGCCGACCAGGTCAATGAAAATGGCGGCTTCCGAACTGCAGGCCAATATCCGGAAAATCAGCGGGGCTAAACTGCCTATTGCCACGGTGCCGAACAAAGATGTTCCCGTGAAAATTTACGTCGGCAAAAGCACTTATACCGATGCTCTGGGCATAAAGAACGAGGGACTGAAGCACGGTGCATTCCGAATGGTTTCCGGAGATGACTGGCTTGCACTGGTCGGCATCGACAACAACTATGTCTTCAAAGAGCCCTATGCCAAAAGTCCCGATGACGGCGCCAGAGTCCAGGCCGAATGGGAACGCATCACCGGTGCAAAGTGGCTCACACCTTACGGGACATCCCCGTTGCGCCACTACAATAAAGAACTTGATCTGTGGTATCTTGATGAGCGCGGCTCCGTCAATGCCGTTTACCGTTTTCTTAACGACTTGGGCATGCGCTGGTACATGCCGGGAGAACTCGGGGAAATCGTGCCGGACAAGAAGACGATCCCGCTTTCAAATATCGACAAGACAGTGCGTCCCGATTTCGCACTTAGGGAACTGCATTCCCGTGCGACATTCTCGAATACCAGCGAAGCTCTATGGACAATGCGACTGGGACGTAACATCGCCCCGGACATCGTCGGTCCATACATTACCGGTGCCGTCGCCCATGGCATGACGAAGGTCGGACAACAGCCCGGAAGCCGTGCGAATTATCCGGAGTTTTTCGCAATAATAAACGGTAAACGATTTATGCCTGAGAAAAACCCGTCATTCTGCCTCTCCTCCAAGGAACTGTTGGACCAGAATGTCCAATACCTTCGGGCTGTGTTTGATGTCTATAATCCGCTGATGGTATCAGTACAGCCGGCCGACAGTAACGTGTTGGTCTGTCAATGCGAAAAATGCGCAGGCAAAGGAACTCCGGAACGCGGCCGCCGCGGCGACGCCTCGGACTACGTATGGGAGTATATCGACCGCGTGGCGCGCGAAGTCTACAAAACCCATCCGAACAATAAAATCGCCGCTCTGGCCTACGCCAATTACCAGTTGCCCCCGACAAAAATAGCCACCCTGAGCCCCAACATAATAGTCGGTACGCCTAGCGGACGCACGTTCACACACAACGATCCGCAGGAAACGGAACTCATCCGCAAAATCACCAAGGAATGGTTGGATAAACTCCCTGAAGGATCTAAACAGATATACCACTACGAATACTTCATGGATGCCCGCCCCGGCCGCCGCACGGAGAATCTCCCGGTGTTTGTAACAGGTTCGGTCGCCCAGTCTCTTCGCGACGTAAAGGGTGTCTGCATCGGCGAGCACATTGATGTGGAAAGATACCGCGACAGCCTCATCGACCTGGGCGTCATGCACCTCAATCTCTATGTCACTTCAAAACTGTGGTGGGATGCCGATCTGGATCTGAAAGCGCTGCTTGAGGAATACTACACACTCTACTACGGTCCGGCCCGGGATCAGATGAAAAAGGTCATCGAATACGCCGAAGCGCACTGGCCCGAAATGCCTTCAAAACCCGAGACGATCAAAACTTATTTCGCGCTGCTGTCCGAGGCTCAGGCGGCAGTTCCGGCCGACTCGGTATACGGCAAGCGCATCGATCTCATGTGGCAGTACACCAAGCCGATGAAATCGATTGTGGATAAGCTGGCACAGCCACGAGACGAGTCGATTCCTCCGGTTCTACTGCGCGGGACACGCCCGCCTATAAAACTATCAGACATTAAAATCGACGGGAAAATGGATGAAAAAGTCTGGCAGAACCTTCCCGGCAAAAGCACACCCGAACATCTCGACCTGGCAACATACCAGTTGCGCGATATTGTCACAGGCGCAAAACCGGTTTATCCGACAACCTTCAAGACATTCTGGGCTGACGGTGCGCTGTATATGGGCATCCGCTGCGAAGATCCCGATGCAAAAAACCTCAACATCGCCACGCGGACACGTGACGATGCGGCCATCTGGAATGGCGACCTGATTGAGCTCCATCTGGAAACGCAAAATCATTCCTACTACGCACTTGTCATAAATCCTGCCGGTACGCTGGTGGATCTGGACTGGAAGGACAAGAAACGCGAGACCGCCTGGAACTCCAAAGCTGAAGTGGCGACACAAATTGATGATAAAGGCTGGACAATTGAGATCCGCATCCCGGTTGTAGATGAACAGGAGGCGGAGATTGTGGAACTCGGGGGCAGTGGCGTTATGGGAAGACAGCCTACCAAACTCTATCCTTGGTACATGAACCTGATACGCCAGCGCATCCGTGGCACTGAAAAGGAGTTTTCCGCCTATTCTCCGACCGGCACCAAGGGATTCCACAATCCTGCGAAGTTCGCACGTCTGTCATCACCGAAATGAATCGCAAATTCGAAATTCTTGTTGGTGTTCACGGCTTCAGCGTGCTCTTGAATTTCATTCATGTCACAGAAGAAAAGACACGCTAAGGCGGGCGTTGCTCGCAACTCAAACTCGAAATCCGAAACAATCGGAATGATTAAGAAACAATAATTCTTTAAACGAATTATAAAAAAGAGTTCGGTTCCATTTTTATTCGGATTGTTCGAGATTCTTTGTTTTTGTATTTGTTTCGAATTTCGATATTCGAGTTTCGAATTTGGTTCCGGCTACGCCGGGTTAGGAATCAGTTCCTAGGAAAGAATTTTCAAATGACCATTCCGAAAAATAAATCTGCGAAATCCGCAGGATTAAATTACGCAAAAGACATATGCGGAGACATTGTCTTCCCTAAGTGTTGGACTGTATTCGCCCCCTTCAAGCAAGATGATCCGCTAATTTCATGCGGCATTTTAAAAACTTTCCCGGAAAAAATAACCGTCTCAGGAAAAACAATTTGCGGGAAAAAGGTCTTTCCCACCCGCAACCAGTTCGATTTCCATCCGTTTTTCGGCAAACTTCACGAGCCGGATTCCTTCAGGAAAACCGCTTACGTATTCGTCACGCTGAAAGCGAAGGCGGAAGCGGATGTGACGCTGGGGATCGGCTGGGACTATTGGCTGCAGGCGTGGATCAACGGGGAGCCGATTCTAGGCGGAGGCGAATTGACAAGCCCCAAATGGCTGGGAGCTCCTTCCATCAGCGACCAGCGACCCACGGTGCACCTGAAAAAAGGAACCAATGTCCTTGCTGTACGGTTTACCGGCGGAAAGGGAGCGGCAGTGCTTGCGCTTGGCGGTCCACGCGAACTTCGCACCGGAGATTTCCGCTCGATATTGTCTGATCCTTTTATCTGCGATTGCCGCTGGAAGCGGAACGGACTGCAGGCAAATCCGGATGCGAAAAAGCCGGTTGACATTGGTTCAAGACGGGAACTGTTCGTCGATGATTTCATAATCGACCGCATGACAGGTTCCGCAGAACGAAGACTGCACCACCCGGTTCCGAGGGAAACGGTTATCACGTATGGGAAAAACGGCAAGCCTTGGGAAGGAAGCACCTGCACCTACCAATCCGTTGTTCAAAACGGCGACCGCATACTGATGTATTACAGCGGCCGACCGGTGCCGCCGTTTGCAGACGAATCGAAAGAACAAGTGACTTGCGTCGCCGAAAGCACGGACGGGATTCATTTCACCCGACCCCAGCTAGGACTTTATGAAATCAACGGTTCCAAGAAAAACAACATTGTCTGGAGAGGAACACCCTCACATAATTTCACGCCTTTCATGGATGCCAATCCAAATGCGCCAGAGGATCAGCGGTTCAAGGCCATCGCATATTATACGGAAGGCGGCGGCCTAGGCGCTTATGTTTCGCCGGACGGGATTCATTGGAAACTCATGGCTAAAAAACGAATCATCACCCTGGAGGGAAGAAGCGGATTCGACTCGCAGAATCTCGCATTCTGGGATTCGTTGCGCAAGCTGTATGTCTGCTTTTTCCGCGACAACACAGGAGGTCTGCGGCGAATTGCAACATGCACGTCCACGGATTTCATCAACTGGACGGAATCCAGGCTGTTGGAATACACTGATGACCGTCAGGAGGAAATGTACACCAACGGCATACGGCCATACTTCCGCGCGCCACACATATATTTAGGCATACCGGCCAGATTTGCGATATACAGGAAAAAAGTGTCTGTCCATCCCCAAAACGGAATCAGCGACGCAATACTGATGTCCAGCCGTGACGGACTGCTCTTCGACCGCTGGGAGGAAGGCTTTATCCGGCCCGGGCCGGAGCCGGAAATGTGGACCGACCGAAATAATTATCCGGCCTGGGGCATGCTGCAGACATCACCGGAAGAGATCAGCTTGTATTGGTCCGAACACTTCAAGCACCCCGGCTGCCGCCTGCGCCGCGGCACAATCCGCACGGACGGGTTCGTTTCGCTACACGCGGGAGGCCAGGATGTGGGTGAAATGCTCACGCGACCTTTGATTTTCTCAGGAGTTAATCTCGAGGTCAACTATGCCACATCGGCAACCGGGACAGTGCTTTTTGAGATATGCGATCTTCGCGGGAAAGCAATTGATGGATTTTCCCTTGCCGACAGCGAAGTGCTTTACGGCAACGAAATTGAACATCGTGTGCTCTGGAGGTGTGGCGGCAATCTGGAAGCGCTTGCAGGAAAACCGCTGCGTCTACGCTTAAGATTACATGATGCAGACGTATACTCATTCCGATTCGCGGATAACTGATGACGAAACAAGGATATAAGACAGGTGTGATGAAACGATATAAACTTAAATTAAGGAGGTTCCGATGATTAAAATGAATAAGACCCGCTTGTGCATGTTTGGTTTTGCTTTTTGGGGCGCCTGCGCGTCTGTTCAGGCGGATGTGCGTCTGCCTGCAATCTTTTCCGACCACATGGTGTTGCAGCAGGACAGTACTCTTCCCGTATGGGGCTGGGCGGATCCCGGTGAAAAAATAACCGTATCCATAGCCGGACAGACCAAAAACGCGACAGCCGGATCCGACGGCAAATGGAAAATGCTTTTGGACAAAATAGAAAGCAAGGACGCCCTCACCCTCAAGGTCAGCGGTAAAAACACAATAGAACTGCAGGATGTCCTGATTGGAGAAGTATGGCTTTGCTCCGGTCAGTCGAACATGGAAATGGGTTTATCAATCACAAACAATGCCACTGCGGAGAGGCAGGCCGCAAAATTCCCGCAGATACGGCTTTTTGAAGTTAAACAGACGCCCCAGATATCACCGCAGGATACTTGCGAAGGTAAGTGGGAGATATGTGGCCCGGATAACGTGGGAAGATTTTCGGCCGCGGCGTATTTCTTCGGGCAGGAAATTCATAAAGGTACGAAATTTCCGGTTGGTCTTATAGAATCTTCACTTGGCGGAACCCTTATCGAGGCGTGGACAAGCATGGAGGCACAGTCGAAACTCAAGGAATACAAAATAATCGACGAATATGCTAAGATCATGAGCTCAAAGCCTTGGAACGAGAAAGACGCAATGGAAAAATACGAAAAGGATGTGGCTGCATGGAAGATAACCGCCGAAAAAGCCAAGGCCGATAAAACCCCAGTACCCAGAGAGCCACGCAAACCTTTTCACCCAAGCCTGCACAAATGCCAGCCAGCCGTCCTATTCAACAGCCTGATCAATCCGGTCATTCCATATGCAATCCGCGGCACCATATGGTATCAGGGCGAAAGCAACGCCTACCTGCCGTATGCAAATCTTTATGGACTGCAGTTGGAGACTCTCATCAAGGACTGGCGCACACGCTGGGGATACGACTTCCCGTTCGCATGGGTGCAGCTTCCGGAATACGAACCTAAGAAAGAACCGGCCACCAGCTATTGGCCGCTGATACAGGAGGAGATGCTCAAGTCGTTGAACATCCCGAATACCGGCATGGCCGTCACCCTGGGACTTGGCGAAGCAAACAATGTCCACCCCAAAAACAAGAAGGATGTCGGCAAACGACTGGCACTTTGGGCTCTTGCCGAAGTTTATAAACAGAAGGATGTGATTTATCAAGGGCCCCTGCTCGCCAGACATGAAATCAGAGGAAAGGAGATTGTTGTTTTCTTCAAGCATGCTGATGGCGGGCTTATTGCAAAAGACGGCGCGGTCAAGGGTTTCATGATCGCAGGCGAAGATCAGAAATGGATGGACGGGACTGCCAGGATCGATGGAAACACTGTAATCGTTTCAAATCCCGAAGTTTCCAAACCGGTTGCCGTGCGTTACGCTTGGGGCTGCAATCCGGCATGGAGTCTAATGAACGGAGCAGGCTTGCCGGCATCGCCGTTCCGTACCGATACATGGAAGATCGTGCCCAAGGAGGACAAATATCCGGCGCAGAATCCTCAATTATGAAAAAGTTGAAACCTCTTAAAATAAGCGATATTAAACATGGCGTCGTAATTCCCTGCGGTACGCCTGACCGCATACCTGCCGCAGCCGAAACAGTGCGTACTGCCGGGCTCCGGATGATGTATCACGGCTGGCCGGGAATGGTCATGACTTCCGAGGGGGACATCCTCGTTGGTTCATCCGAACATCTCCTGCACGTAGATCCGTTCGGCCGCGAAATCATTACGCGATCCAAGGACTTGGGGCGAACCTGGAGCGCACCCGAAGTCATGTTTGATTCAATAACCGATGACCGCGATATCTCCCTTGCCCGTTTACCCGACGGGACGATTGTTGCTACCTGGTTCTGTAGCGATGTTTGGGCAAAACCCCGCCCACACCCGTGGATGCGTCCGGAATGGGAGCCCATCCGCGACCAGATCAAACCGAACACACATCTGGCTCTGTCACGCGGTTGGCTGCGCCGCTCAACAGACAACGGCAGGACATGGGAAAGGCTTATTCATCCCACCCTTGTCGGGCAACATGCAGGTCCTACGGTACTGAGCAACGGAAACCTGCTGTATTGCGGACAATATGCCGTGGAAGACGGCGGTCTGATGGTCGCAACACTGTCCAAGGACGGGGGACGGACTTGGAGCATCATAAGTGAAATGCCAGTCAAACGTTACTTCGACGAGGTAAGCCAAAAATACTGGTCGGTCCTGAATGAAAATCATGCGCTTGAAGTTTCACCCGGAAACATCATTGTTGCATTCAGGCGCGCCAGTGGCGCCGAAGGACACGGAGAACGCAACGTCTACATAGTCCGTTCGGGCGATGGCGGCTATACATGGACAACACCTGAGGATCTCGGAGTGTTCGGATATCCTCCATATCTGCTCCGTCTCAAATCCGGTCCGATTCTCTGCCTTTTCGGACAGCGCAGCGAACATAGGAAAATCCGGGGTATGTTCTCCTACGACGACGGGATCACCTGGGATACAAAGAACCTTATCACAATAAAGGAATGCTCTATGACCGGGGGGATTGACCTGGGTTATCCGACGGCGCTGGAAACTGAATCAGGAAACATCTTCTGCATCTATTACGAAGTTCCAACACCTTCAGTGCAAGGATATGATAAACTGAACCCGTCTCAGTGGGGGATTCTTTCAACTCGCTTCCGGCTCGGATAATATTATTTTTAAGGAACTAATGTAAGGAAGGCACCAAAAATGAACATGGTATACGGCAAATATATTGCGCTGAAAGCAAAAGATTTCATAACTCTGCGCCCTTTGCGCTTTCCTTTGCGAACTTTGCGGTTAAATTCTACGCATCATAACATGAAAGCAGTCAGACATTAAGCATAGGAGTTTTGTATCATGAGAATTGACGTGCATGTTCACGGTGGACACGCGGAACGCGGCGCTTCCGGAAAACTTATCCCGCCACTGAAACTTGCCTGGGAGGCAAAGGGACTGGTTGCTGAAGAACTGAGGAGCATGACACCGGAAGAGTATGTTGAAATCAGCAAGAAGGAGCATGGTGTGGAAAGAACCGTCCTGCTTGATCCTCCAGAAGTGACATTCAAATTGAAGGAAATTTTCAAGGACTACGTAATACCTGTACCGATGGTGGATATGGACAATGCCACTCCGGCGGAGATCGATGCGCTATTCAAACGCGGAGCGGCCGGGATCAAGTTCATCTATCCGTCTAAATCCTACGGGGATGATTCTTATTTTCCCCTCTACGACGCCATTGTCGCCAATCACGGGCTGGCGGTATTTCATACCGGTTTTGTGCTTGTCGGAAGGTTCGAGCCCGGCTGCTGGGATCCGAGAAAAACCGTCGTGGATATCACCGACATGCGTCCTGCCGCACTGGATCGTGTGGCACGGGCTTTCCCGGATCTTAAGATCCTCATGGCCCATTTCGGCAATCCATGGTGGGAGGAGGCCTGGAAAATGATCAGTAGCCACAAGAACATATATGCCGATCTTTCAGGAGGCACGGCAAGCCGCCGCTCAATGGACATGTGGATGGAAATATTCGCGCCTAATGGGAAACTGGATACCGGAGCCATCTCCAAATTGTGCTTCGGCACCGACGGACAAAGTTTCCTTCCAGGTCATTACGGGACACCGGACGTCTTTCAATTATACGATAGACTTTATGATATCCTGAAAATTCCTGCGGAACTTCAGGAAAAGATCAACGTGGAAAATATTTTGCAGCTGATTGAAAAATAAGATTATTGAAGTTCCGGTAAATATAAAAAAAATAAAACTTCGGGAGTTGTACCATTTATGAACAGTGAATATTCAAAAAAAATGAAATGGTTTATCAATGCCCGTTTTGGCATGTTTGTGCATTACGGGCTTTACAGTCTGATTGAACGCGGAGAATGGGTGATGAACCGGGAAAGAATTCCTGTCGCCGAAGAGAAAAAACTCGCAGATTCATTCACGGCCGAAAAATTTGATGCCGACGAAATCTGCGACCTGGCTGTGAAATCCGGCATGAAGTACATCAACTTCACCACCATGCACCATGACGGATTCAGGCTATATGACACGGCTCTCAGCGATTTCAACTCAATGAAAAGCCCGGCCAAACGGGATTTGGTCGCGGAAATCGTAGCAGCCGCACGTAAAAGAGGATTGAAAATTTCACTTTATCACAGTCTCAACAATTGGACTGACAATCCAGACGGCGTTGATGCTCTTGAAGACCCGGACAGTTATGAGAAATTCATTAAAAACACCCATGAGCGCATAAAAGAGCTTGTGACACGTTTCAATCCGATTGACATGCTGTGGTATGACGGCTGGTGGCCGTTCCATGCCGACGGATGGAAGGCTCAGGCGATGAACGACATGGTAAGCTCAGTCCAGCCTCACATGATTTTCAATGGCAGAAACGGTTTGCCAGGAGACTTTTCAACACCTGAGGGACATATGGGGGCGCCTTTGCCATGGCGGCCATGGGAGGCTTGCATGACACTCAACAACCATTGGGGGTATCATCGCGGCGACAATGAATGGAAAACTCCTAGTCAGGTCATAGATCTTCTGCGTATAGCCGCTCAGGGACAGGGAAACCTACTGTTGAATGTCGGCCCAAAAGGCGATGGCAGCATTCCGAAAGAGACGCTGGATATTCTCAGCAAGGTCGGGGAATGGTTGAAAAAACACGGGGAGGCGATTTTTGACACCGACGTATTCACCTGGGGGCTGGAGAAGAGAGGAGAACACAGGAGCGATTGGTCGCACAACGGCTCCTTTACGGCAAAAGGGAATTTTCTGTATCAGCTGGTGCGCTACTGGCCAGGCTCGGAATTGACTGTTGCCGGAATGCAGGGCAAGGTGAAAAAAGTCGTCTGGATCGGAGAGAAGAACACTGCCCTTGATTTCAAACAGCAGGGAGAAAGGGTGATTGTAAAAGGATTGCCGGAAAAATCGCCGGAACTTATTCCTGTTATCCGCTTTGAATGCGAGACCAAGCCTATGATGTATCTGACCGGGGGGATGCGGGTTCCCAAAGTTTCACACCCCCCTTACGACCCCTGTGCCTCGGATATAAAAGAATAATGGATAGAAGAATTCAATCGGATACTCAAATCCGAGCTGATTTCAAAATGCTAAAAAACCGTTATCGCGGGAATATCTCTTGTTGGTCCGCCTAGGCGGATTAGTGTGTCTTCGTATTCAACAGGTTAGACACGCTAAAGCCGTGAACTCCAACTTTTGAAATCAGCTCAAAAAGGCAATTTTGAAATTGCCTCATCCATCTTCTCGCGGCATAACATCTTTGCAAAGGCGTATAATCCGTCATCATGTGGCATGACTGATGATTTGCAATCGTCTTCTTTTTCATCTTGATTTATGCTTCGCGCATAGCTATGTTTTCATCAGTATCAAAAAATAGAAATCTTATGGGCGGAATAACTTTGCAAATACAAAACCGGCATTCCGACTGCAATCTTCCGTTGGCTGACGCATCGCTTGTCGCCTGTCCGCACTGCGATTTACTGCAGCGTATGCCCGAAGTCGTGCCTGGCGCTTCGGTGCGCTGTCCGCGCTGTGACAAGGAGCTGTGGCGTCACCGTGAAGATTCATTCAACCGCACGTTCGCCTTTACTCTTGCGGCGTTGATTCTCTATGTCATTGCTAACACTGTCCCAATGCTCGGTCTTACCGCAGTGGGACACGAGGCCTACACCACTGTGATAGGCGGCGCGCAGCAGCTCTGGAAGGACGGACAGCAAATTGTCGCCGGGCTGGTTCTTTTCGTGGCGGTTGTTTCTCCGGCGCTTCAGATTGGCTTTCAACTGCTGATTTTAATCGGCTGTCGCCGTGAACGTCCGCCCTTCTGGGTCGGAATGCTATTGCGCCATCTCCGCCTCACCCGCACCTGGAGCATGATCGAAGTCATGTTGCTTGGCGTGCTGGTCGCGTTGACGAAGATTGCGGATTACGCAACGGTAATTCCCGGTGTGGCGCTGTTCGCCCTGGGTGCGCTGGTTTTCCTGCTTGCCGCGATGCAGGCCTGTTTTGATCCGCGCGAAGTGTGGGAGACGGTTGCGTGGGCGGAACCGGATGTTAAGACAGTAAATTCCAAGTTCCAAAATCCAGATTCCAAACAATGTTCAAAATAGAAAATATAAAACAAATGAGGCAATTTCAAAACTCAAGAAACGGTCGTGACAAGCCCTAGTCGCACGCCACGGCGCGTAAACCTTTGGCGCCTCTATAGGCGGGTAAACACGACCCCCCATGCCCGAAACGGGCGTAAAATATGGAGGGCGAGGCTTTTCCGAGCCGCAGTTTTGAAATTACCTCAAATGATTAAACAGAGAAAAGAAAGAACAGCCCTTGCGGGCTTGACTACAAACAGATCTAATCCGTTAGTAGTTAATGCCGCGAGGCATGTTCTTGAAGTAACACAGGCTTTCAGCCTGTAGTTGAGATTAAGGACGATAAGCGGAGGAGGAAATTGCAGGCTGAAAGTTTACCCGCCGCAGGCGCGCCTTAGGCGACCAAGGCCCGCATTACTTCAGCAAGGCATGCCCTTGTATTGTTTTGTCCGTTTGGAAATTTGAGCTTGTGTGTGTTGGTCCGCCGCGGCGGATTGCAATTGGAATTTAATCCAGAGAGGTGAAAACGTGAATGCAGTGACTACGACCGCGATGCAGGAGGGTCTGCAGAACTGTCCCGTATGCGGTCTGCTTTCATGTCCCGGCTCCGGTGAGGGACGCTGTCCTCGCTGTGACGAGGAACTTGTTTTCCGCAAGCCCGCCAGCCTCCAGCGCACTGTGGCCTATCTTATTGCGGCGGCGGTCTGCTATGTTCCGGCCAACTTCCTGCCGGTGATGACGACCGTAACGAGCGGGGGCAAGGAATCCGACACCATCATGCAGGGCGTTGTCCTGTTGTGGTCGCCGACGGGATGGCCGCTTTCGCTCATTGTACTGTTTGCCAGTATCATGATTCCGAGCGCAAAGATCGTGGGGCTACTCTACCTGGTCATCTCTGTGAAACGTGGTTCAATCAAAAATAACATGCAGAGAGTCCGGCTTTACAGGATGGTCGAACTCATCGGGCGCTGGTCGATGGTCGACGTGTTCGTGGACACATTCACCGTGGCTCTCATTCAGCTGCAGCCGCTCATGTCAGTTGAGCCGGGACCGGGTTTGCTGTTTTTTGCGGCGGTCGTGGTGCTGACCATGTTGGCGGCCGAGTCCTTTGATCCGCGACTCATCTGGGATTCGGAAAGTTCGAAAGAAAATCACAGGCATCCAACAGGATGACGGATTAATGGATTATTGGATTTATGGATTTATGGATTTCTGGATTATTGGGTAATGTAAAAGATAGTGCCAGAGGCCAAGAGAGACAGTTGTCAAGTTCTTGAATTTAGAAATTTAATCTATTAACTCGGACACTCGGACACTATATATTTAAAACAAGAAGGAGATCAAATATGTCTGACAAGGGCGAATCGTTTACAGAAGTTCCCGAATCCAGGATTGTCGTAAAAAGGCGCACGCGGCTTTCGCTCGTCTGGGTCATTCCCATTGTGGCGGCGGTCGCCGGGGCATGGATTACCGCGACGCACATTTTGAGCAAGGGGCCGGAGATCACCATTGTCTTTCAGTCCGCCGACGGATTGGAAGCCCACAAGACCAAGGTCAACTACAATGGTCTGGATATCGGTGTGCTCAAGACCATCAGGCTCTCGGAGGACCGCAAGAGCATGATCGGCACCGCGCAGATGAGCCCCAATGCGAAAGACCTTCTCGGTAAGGACACCAAGTTCTGGGTCGTGCGACCACGCATCTCCGGCATGAACGTCTCCGGGCTCAGCACTTTGATTTCCGGAAGTTACATCGGTATGCAGCTTGGACAGTCGCAGGAAAAGGGATTCAGTTTTATCGCGCTTGAAACACCGCCGTTGACGGGCGATGTCCCCGGACGGCTGTTTGCCCTGAAGACTTCGGCGTTGGGTTCGCTTGACTTCGGGACACCTGTTTTTTTTCGGCAATTGCAGGTCGGACAGGTTGTATCCTATGAACTGGACAAGGGCGGCGAGTTTTTGAATGTGAAGGTGTTCGTGCAGGAACCCTACGATAAATACGTCAGTCCAGACACGCGGTTCTGGCAGGTGAGCGGGATTGATGTCTCACTCTCTGCAAACGGTATTAACATCAAAACCGAGTCCCTCATGTCCATTCTGGCTGGCGGCGTGGCGTTCGAAACGCCTGCCAGTGATCTGATTCTGCCGCCTGCCGAAGCAGGAACAACATTCAATTTGTTCGTTGACCGCACCGAAGCCTTCAAGCCGCCGGTCCGTGATCCTCACAGCTATCTGCTTGCGTTCAAGCAGTCAGTGCGCGGATTGACGCTCGGTTCGCCTGTGCAATTCTACGGGATAACCATCGGAGAGGTCACTAAAATCAGACCTCAATTGGATGTGAATACGATGGAATGCTTCGTGGAGGTTGGCATTTGCGTAGACCCTGAGAGGTACGGTGTAAAGTTTATGGACGTGTCGGTCGGCATAGACTCCGTGGTCGACCATAGGAAAATGATAGACACCCTGATTTCGCGCGGAGTGCGCGCTCAATTGAGTTCGGGAAACCTGCTTACCGGGTCATTGCTGGTGTCGTTTTGTTTCGTTCCGGACGCGCCTGCGGTGCAAATGGACTGGTCGCAGGATCCCCTGCATTTGCCGACCATGCCAGGCAAACTTGATTCGATTGAAGACAGTATCTCCGGACTAATCAACAATATCAACCAGGCGGTTGCCGGTGCGCGTGGAACTCTCAGCAACGCCGATAAGCTGATTGACAGCGCCAACCAGCTCGTAGAACCTAATTCCGTTATGAACTCCGAGCTGAACAACATGCTCCAGCAGGGCAGTGGCGCGGCGCGTTCACTGCGCGTACTGGCCGATTATCTGGAACGTCATCCGGAAGCATTAATACATGGAAAAACAGGAGAAGGGAAATAATGAAAAATCACATTGCCAATCTCGTTGCAGTCTCGTTAGTTGCGATGTCAGCGGTCGGCTGCGCATCGTCACCGTCGAAATTCTACACTCTCAATTCCACGGCGAAAGGGGACGGTGCATCTGTTGCGGATTACGCAGTGGCCGTCGGGCCGGTTTCCATTCCGGCGGAAGTCGACCGTCCACAGTTCACTGTGCGAGTTGCGCCGAACCGCGTGGATGTTGACGAGTTCAATCGCTGGGCGGAACCGTTGAACAGCAACATAGCACGTGTCATTGCAGGCGACCTTGCCGTACTGCTCGGAACTCCGCGAGTGGTCGCGGTGCCGCTGGCGAATTTCGATCCCGCCTACCGTGTGACGGTTGACATCCAGAAATTCGAGTCGGCGCCCGGCAAATCGGTGCAGATTGAAGCGGTGTGGGTGATCCGCAAGTCGGAGGGCGGCATTTCGCATTCAGGCCGCACGTCCGCAGTTGAGCCGGTGAAAACCGAAGGTTTCGATGAGCTTGCAGCCGCATACAGCCGCGCGTTGGCTAAGGTCAGCGGTGACATCGCCGCCGCGATCCGCGCTGAAGCCGATAAGAAACCGTAGCCGGATTCACCGGGACAGTAACTTCATTAAAAGTATGTCGGGTTTTAACCCGACGATTAATTGGCGGTTTAAAAACCGCCTTACTCTTTGAATGCAACTTGGTATTGCCTGCACGTCTGAGGCGTACAAACCTTTGGCAGCGCCTGTGGTGATTAGATATTCTCGGCGTAAGTGTTTCCGCACAAGAAATACATAGAGCCGACCAGACGGTCAGCGTTTCCGGGAACGCCAAGCGTCTGCTTGGCTTAAAAAATGTGAGGAAAGACTTACGCCCAACAAATCCATGGCCGGCGTTCCATCTGAAAAATTGTGTTTCAAATAAGAAATGATATTTTTGGGACATATTTGAATTGTTCCCGTGAATCAAAAAGGGGGAAGTTGATGTTTAAAATGATACGTTCCATGTTAGGCGCCATTGTGATTTCCGCAATCGTTACTGGATGCAGTGCTACGGGGTCTTATACTTCAAATGAGAAATTTTCAGAATCGATCATTGGGCCGATCGAGAAAATGGAAAACGACTATCAGGGGGTATATCGCAATCCGATTCTGACTCCTGTCTGCTGAAGCAATTTCCTTTGCTGTGTTGAAACATTATGGGGTCACATTATATTTCACACTTAAATTAATTCAAACATGGAGGAAATCATCATGTATAACCCGGATGCCTACGATGCGGTATCGACAAGGTCGGACGCGGATGTGAAAACTTTTATTGCGAAAGTCTATGCGTGGATGTCCTTTGCGCTTGTGATTACGGCACTTGTAGCAATGTATGTCGCATCACAGCCGAATCTTGTGAAGTTGATCGTAGGGACGAAGATAATATTTTATGGTCTCCTGATCGGGGAGCTACTCGTGGTCGGCGCACTTGTCGGGTTTATTGAAAAGATGTCGGCCGCGACTGCGACCGCCGTGTTTTTCGCGTATTCGGTAATGAACGGACTGACTCTCTCCGTGATATTCCTTGCATACACCTCCACTTCCATCACATCGACATTCTTCATAACGGCCGGAACTTTTGGTGCAATGAGCGCCTACGGTTATTTCACAAAACGCGATTTGACGTCAATCGGCAACATCTGTTTCATGGCCCTCATCGGACTGATAATCGCGACAATAGTCAACATCTTCTGGACCAACAGCATGTTCAGTCTGATCATAAGCTGTGTTGGTGTCCTTATTTTTGTGGGGCTGACGGCTTACGACACGCAGAAAATAAAAGAGATGGGCGCGAAGATTGATGAAAATTCCGAGGCGGGGCGCAAGGGCGCCGTCATGGGTGCGCTTGCGCTCTATCTCGACTTCATAAATCTTTTCCTCATGCTTCTCCGGCTTTTCGGGGACAGACGATAAATTTCGAAGCGAAATTTACAGATGGGGGATATTCCAGGTTCGTTTTCATTTTGAGTGGGTAACACGCAAAACATGAAAATAATTGAATATCCAATATCCAACACGGAATGTCCAACATTCAAGGAAATTATCGTGTTTTTTCCTTTTCGTAGCGTCTATGCTTTTGAATAATATTGAGATCAACTCATCGTTTTTTCAAGATAGAATTAATTTTCTCCAACTGTTGAATGAATTCGTCTTTTCTTCATTTCATCGGTTGGATATTTCCGCCATGGCGGATTGGATATTGGATATTCAGCCTCTCTAATCGAGTTACCCGCTCGATCTGATAAAGAGTCATATTCCATAAACCTGTCAAGCGTCGGATTCTATAGACTGTTTAAACCGGAGATGCGGTCTGGTTTACAATCTCCAGGATGACCGACTGTTTTTTTATTCCAGAATACTGGGCCTTGTTTTCAAGGACGAGACGGTGTGCGAGGACAGTTACGGCGAGTGTTTTCACATCATCCGGGGTGACATAGTTCCTTCCGTTGAGAAAGGCTCTTGCCTGCGAGCATCGCGAGAGCGTGAGCAGGGCCCTTGGACTTGCGCCGAGTTTTATCCGCGGATCTTTCCTGGTCGAACGTATTATTTTAATCATATATGCCGCGACGGATTTTTCTATGTCGATTTTTCTCACTTCTTCCTGGAGTTTGCATATCTGGACGCAGTCTATGACCGGTTTCAGGTTCAGTATCGGATCCCGGCCCTTGCGTGAGTACAGCATTTCCATTTCACTTTTCTCATCCGGATATCCGAGGATTATCTGCATTGCAAACCTGTCGAGCTGAGCTTCGGGCAGAGGGTAAGTGCCATGATATTCTATCGGGTTTTCTGTGGCGATTACAAGGAAAGGTTGGGAGAGATGATGGGTTTCCGCTTCGACAGTGACCTGTCCTTCGTTCATTGCCTCCAGCAGGGCTGACTGGGTTCTGGGAGACGCCCTGTTTATTTCGTCGGCGAGGAGGATGTTTGTGAAAATGGGACCTTTTCTGAAATGGAAGGTTCCGTCCTTTGGGTTGTACACAGGGGAGCCGATGATGTCATAGGGGAGAAGATCCGGAGTGAACTGGATTCTGTGGAAAGAACCGTCAATTGAAAGGGCAAGCGCCTTTGCCAGTGTGGTTTTTCCGACGCCGGGAACATCTTCCATGAGAATGTTGCCACCGCTGCAGAGTGCGATGACAAGGAGTTCGATTGCATCGGATTTGCCCGATATGATTGAACTCAGATTGTCTTTGAGTTTTTTCAGGTCATTTTCGGCTGTGTGTTCCATGGCAAACCTGTCCCTTGAGGTAATTCAAAACTAGGAATTCAGGAGTCAGGAGACAGAATTGAATTTGAACTCAAATTCGGTTTTATTCTGAATCCTGACTTCTGTCCGCCGCGGCGGACAGACTACTTTTGAAATTGGCTTCCTTAATAGAGTTCCTTAAGATCCTGCATGTTCTTGATATGTGTTTTCGCGCCTCTAATGCAACTGTCAGTATCAGTCGCATCCGGGTGATTGCTGATGAAATCCTGCCACTTTATGATATTGTCGTCTATTTCCTGGATATTGGATGGCGTCTTATTGGTTTTCTGGTAGACGGCATTGTATTCCGCCTGCAGCGGGGAGCCTTTCCTTATGTTCGCAGGGAGATTGTCCTGTGCGGAGGTAGGCACAACTGCGGACGGAGGCGCCGAAATGAATGACCTGGCTTTTTTAATCATTTCCCCTCCGATGAAAATTATCAGCAGGCAAACTGCGGCAAGCGCCAGTCCTGCCATTAACAATATCATGGTTTTCTTTTTTCGCCGGATTTCAAGAAGCGTGGAGTTTGTCATGGGTGCGGCAGGCGTATTGATTCCGGACTTTGTCTGGCTTTTTTCTTTCAATGCCGCCATGCCAATGCCGGAAATGGTGAATTTACCTTTTCCCGCATCCTTATTAGTCTCTGTTGTCCTAGGATTGGAATTGATTTTTTCGATTTCCTCTTTTGTCAAAACCTGCTTCCCTGTCTGAAGCATCTTCTGGTCGATCTGCAGGTTTTTGGAACTGCGCATGAGGCTTTCCGAGCCTTCTCCGGATTTGAGTTTTACGGGCTTCTGTGGGGTGGAGAGGATGATTTTATTTCCTTGTGTCTGTTTTTCCTTGGTGTTTTCCTCTTCCGCGCTTTCCCGTATTTTTCGGAGTTCTTTTTTCCGAAGCTCTAGGATTTCGCGCTCTTTCCGGATCAGTTCTTCGGTTTCCGCCAGTTCTCCGGAAATTTGGGTGATAAGTTTTTCCGCCGCCTTTTTTGCGGCATCTTCAGGTAGTTCTGTCTGTTTTTCCGGCTGTGGAGCAGTTTCTTTTTTTGGGGCGTTGATTTCCGCCTTATATTTTCCCGCTTCCTCCCTTTCCCTCCGTATGTTTGCCTCTGCGATACGATATGCCTCCCTGAGGATCGCCTCTCTTCTTTCCGCTTCAATGCACACCTGCGCCGCAAAATCCTCGTCATAGTCGGGAGGAGGGGGCTGTTGCTCGTATTGACGGGGGATTTCCTGCTGGGTCTGAAACGGGTTCTGTGTCTGGGACTGCGGAGGTATTTGGGCGCGCTGGATGGATGTGTGCGTCTGTGCGACTTTCAGGGCGCCTTTTGGAAGAAATTTCAGGGATGCCGACGCTGGCCCGGATTTTCGGCGGGACTGAAATATTCCCTGCACGGGCTGTGATGTTGCATTTGCCGCCCCATGTCGTGGAATTCTTGAGGTGATCCGCGGATCAACATGTGTGGCATCCATCTGCTGGGTGGATGTCTGTTGCGGCGGATTCCCAGGCGTTTTCGATTTTTGAATTGTAAACGTCTTTTTCCTCTGATCTCCCAGACTGGTTGAGGACGATGAGACAATCTGCCTCTGGGCCGCATCAGCGTGACCCGGTTCCTGCGTATTGTCAGCGGGAGCTGTCTGGTTCTGATCTTGCTGATCAAATATTGATGTCTGGGAAAATGGGAAACTGGCGTCTTTTCTTCCGGGTCTGATGGGCTTGAATCCGCGGGTTGCGGACGTGGTCAGCATTCCGCCGAATCCGATATTGACGAATTTTGCTACTTTTACCACTCGTTTCGGCTGCTCGGGGATTGCCTCGGCTTCCTTTAAGATTTCGGAGCCTGGTACGACTGTGGTGGGCGTTTCCACGTCGGCGGCGGAAGTGTCGGTTTGCGTTGGCGCAGTGACCGGATTCATCATCCCCCCGCAATTGGGGCATTCGATCTGATTCACGAAAGAATCAAGATCGCCGGTCGCCTGGCAAGACGGACATTTGTATTCAAAGGGCATGGTCTGATTTTTCCCGTTAAATTTTCCTGACGGATATCCTGCATTCGAGACCGTTGATGTCTGTCGGAATCCCGTTTTGTTCAAAAGGTTTTTCGTCGAGTTTTACGGTCAATGTTTCGTTCATGATGTATTCGGAAAAGTTTTTAACTGCCGCCGTGATTTCAGGAACACCCGAATACGTAAGTTCAATCCGGTCGGACACCTCGAATCCGGACTCTTTCCTCAGGTTTTGAATCCTGCTGACAAATTCCCTGGCAATCCCTTCTTCCCTGAGTGCGTTGTCGATTACCGTATCAAGGGCTACGGTTATTCCGTTTTCGGTTGCGATCATCAGGCCGCTTTTTTCAATACGCTGTATCGTGACATCGGCCTGGGTCAGGTCATATTCATTCCCGGAGGATATTTTAAGTTTGAGGGTTTCGCCGGCAAGCAGGTTCCTGATCGATGCGTGATCAAACGAACCTATGGCTGTGGCAACGTCCTTCATGTCTTTTCCGACGCGGGAGCCGAGGGCTTTGAAATTAGCCTTTGCGGTCCAGGAGACGAGTTCCGTCTCATCCGAGCGGAACTGCACTTCCTTCACATTGAGTTCTTCCGAGATGATGTCGCAGGTTTCCGAAAGCATTTTCCTGATTGCGTCTGAGTGTGTCGCGATTATGACTTTGCTGAGGGGCTGGCGTGTGCGGATGGTGTGCTGGGTTCGCAGATGCCGTCCGAGGGATACTGCGATCATTGTGTTCTCCATCTGTTTTTCAAGTCTTTCATCGCGTCTGAATTTTTCAGCCGCCGGATAATCGCAGAGGTGGACGGATTCGGGCATGTCCGCCGATTTCAGGTTCCTGTAAATCTCATCGGTTATGAAAGGGATGAAGGGGGCGGCCGTCTTGCAGAAGGTCAGAAGCACATAATGCAATGTCCTGTATGCGTCGTCTTTATCGCCGTCGTTCTGGCTCTTCCAGAAACGCCGTCTGCTTCTGCGGATATACCAGTTTGTGAGGTCGTCTATGAATTTTTCAAAACGGTTTGCGGCTTCCTGAAGGTGGTAATGATCCATTGAATCGCCGATTTCCTCAACCATTTCGGAGAGTGACGAGAGTATCCACCTGTCGAGCGGATGCTGGGGGTTTTCCGGAGCCGATGCGGTTTTCGGGGCCTCCCATTTGTCAAGGTTGGCATATGTGACGAAAAAGCTGTATGAATTCCAGAGCGGAATCAGCACACCGCGCAGGATATCCTTTATTCCCGCTTCCGAAAAACGGAGGTCTTCACCCCTTACCACAGGGGAGCCGAGAAGGAAAAGGCGAAGTGAATCCGCACCGTATTTTTCAATGATGTCAGTCGGGTCGGGGTAGTTCTTCTTGCGTTTTGACATCTTCTGTCCGTCCTCTGCAAGGACGAGTCCGTTGACGATGACATTTTTGAACGGTGTTTTTCCGAAGAGCGCAGCCCCCAGTACGGTAAGCGTGTAGAACCAGCCGCGTGTCTGATCAAGTCCCTCGGCGATGAAATCGGCCGGGAAGTTGGCCTCGAAATGGGCCTTTTTCTCAAAGGGGTAATGCTGTTGCGCATAAGGCATGGCGCCGCTTTCAAACCAGCAGTCGAGGACTTCCGGAATTCTTTCGAGAGGCTTTCCGCCCTTTGAGGACGGTATGCTGATCTTGTCCATGAGATGCTTGTGGATATCGGTGATCTTTGAACCGGAAAGTTTTTCGAGTTCCGCCACGGATCCTACGCAGGTGACTTCGCCCGTCTCTGGATTCCTCCAGATCGGGAGGGGGCATCCCCAGTAGCGGTTCCGGCTTATCGCCCAGTCCCTGGCGTTTTCGAGCCATTTTCCGAAACGTCCGTCGCGAATGTGGGGTGGAACCCAGTTGACTTCGCTGTTGGACTTAAGCATCTGCTCTTTTACGGGATCTATCTTTACGAACCAGGTGGAAATGCTTCTGTAGATCAGAGGGCTGTCATCCCTCCAGCAATGCGGATAATTGTGGAATATGGCGCCCCTGTGGACGAGTTTGCCCTCAGTCTTCAGGCGTCTGATGATGTCCTTGTCGGTTTCTTTCACATAACGGCCGGCGTAATCTGGAACTTCCGCAGTGAAGCGGCATTCCTCGTCTATGGGGCAGACTTCCGGAATGGAATTTTTTTTCGCGGCCGCGGCGTCGTCCTCGCCGAATCCGGGAGCCATGTGTACGATTCCTGTCCCGTCCCCGGTGCTTACGAAATCGGCGGTGACTATCCTGAAAGCCCCCTTATGGGAAAGTGCTTCAAAGTAGGGGAACATGGGAAGGTATTTTTTTCCTTCGAGTTGTTTCCCCTTGAGTTTTTCAATGACCTGGATTTCATCCGGTTTCTTGTAATATGCATCTATCCTGGATTCTGCGAGAATGCAGGAGGATTCTCCGTCCCTGATTTTCACGTAGTCAATTTCCGGCCCGACGGCAAGCGCAAGGTTTGAGGGCAGCGTCCATGGGGTTGTCGTCCATGCCAGATAGTACAGGCTGCTGTCTTCGGCATCTTGAAAACGTACTGTGATTGCCGGGTCTTCGACTTCCTCGTAGCCCTGGTTGGCTTCGAAATTTGAAAGTGGTGTTGAACAACGCGGGCAGTAGGGGAGGATTTTATATCCCTCGTATATGAGTCCCTTGTCCCAAAGCTGTTTGAAAACCCACCAGATTGATTCCATGTAATCGAGGTCCATGGTGCGGTAGCCACGGTCAAAATCAACCCATCTGCCCATTCTCCTGACGACTTTCTCCCATTCGCCCGCATAGCGCATGACGATTCCGCGGCAGGCCTCGTTGAACTTGTCGATCCCATAGGATTCAATCGCCTTTTTTCCGGAAAGGCCGAGCTCTTTTTCCATTTCATATTCAACAGGAAGGCCATGGCAGTCCCAGCCGAAAACACGGTCGACGTATTTCCCCCTCATCGTCTGGTATCTGGGCACGACATCCTTTATCGTGCCGGCGAGGAGATGTCCATAGTGGGGAAGCCCCGTGGCGAAGGGGGGACCGTCGTAGAATACGAATTCATCCCCGCCTTTGCGCTGGGCAAGGGATTTTTCGAAAATCTTTTCGCCCTCCCAGAACTTTAAGATATTTTTTTCTGTTTCAGGAAAATTGACCTGATTGCCTGCAGGCTTGAACATTCACGTATTCCTTTCGTCAATCATGCGGATTTCGGATTAAGTTTTTCATCGACTTTACGGATGGCTTCAATGAGTTCGGCCGGATTCTGGTATCTGCAATCCGGGTTTTTATCCATCATCTTGTGGCAGAGACTTTCCATTTCCGGCGAAATTTCCTTGCGCAAAGAGCTTAAAGTCGGAGATTCCTCGTTGAGGGAACTCATTAGCACGTTCACTGAAGTCTCCCCATCAAACGGGGGTTTTCCGGCAAGCATGTGGAACATGGTGGCACCGAGACTGTATATGTCCGCCCTGATGTCCACACTTGCGAAATTCCTTATCTGTTCCGGGCTCATATAGGCGGGAGAACCCATTATCTCATGGCATTCGGTGTCGGTAAGCGACGCCTCCGCATGTGTTTCTTTTGCAAGACCCAGATCCGCCAGTTTTATTGAACCGTCCTTCGAAAGCATGATGTTGTCTGGCTTGATATCGCGGTGTACGATATTGAACTGGAACGCTATGCTGATGGCGTTGGCGGTAGCCGTTATGATCTTCAGAGCCTCCCTTTCGTCCATTGGGCCCTTAGTTCTTATGATGTCCCCCACCGAACCGCCGTCCATGTACTCTAGGGCGATGTAGTAAAACCCCCTTTTATCATCCTTGCCCGCGTCCATCAGGGATACGACGTTCGGATGTTTTATTTTGGCCACATATTTCGCTTCGCGCAGGAATCTTTTTGCAGTTTCGGAATCATCAGGCCCGAGCATCTGTGTCGAGATAAGTTTGAGGGCCACGGGTACGTCGAGCAACGTGTGTCTCGCAAGATAGACGGAGCACATGCCGCCTTGGCCGATTTTTCTTGATATCCGGTTGTTGCCTATCACATCGCCATCCCTTAAAAGGAAATTGTCCTTTTTCATTGAAATGGGAACAATGGGCAGTCCGGCTTCCTTGAAACTTATTGTCCTTGTCTCACCCTTCTTGTGGTCAGGCCTGCTGGAATCCCAGTGTTTGGCCTCCCTGCAGATTTTGATTTTTCCGTACGGGAGTCTTATCGTGTTGGATTTCCCCCCTTCGATTATTTCAAGTACGACCACGTTTGGAAGCGCATCAGCTATCTTTGAGACTTCCACTATTCTTCCGTCTAGCAGCTCCAGTATGTATGGACCCAGCGGATTTCCGAGCTCATCCGATGCGATTCTCGCAAAGTATTTCTGATCCATGGGGGGAGGGGGGATGTTTTCAGAGGTGGCGGCTTCCTTTTCCGTATCGTTATACTCGTATTTGAGATGTGAGCCGGGCACTTCTCCAGCAACCGCTTTCAGACTGTCAGTTACGGTTTCCTTCTGGTTGTCCGGAAGAGTTTTTACAGGTTTTTTGACCAGCTTCAGGAACATGTAGAGGGGATATGCCCATGGGAGGACAAGCCCCAGCATGAAATGAACAGACCTGTTTCTGCCACGGACTTCGGCCATGGTCGCGGCCACGAACGGACTTCCAAGAAAAAAAATAATGATTATTGAGAATGCCAGCAGGCTGGGCCAGTCCGGATTAAGGCCGGCTCGGGCGGCGTCGCCCCAGAGATTCGACAGGAAAGTGAAGAATCCTGTCAGGCTCCCGAAAATAAAATCCCTCAAAAAGTATACGAAATTCATATGGAAAGTTCCACCGCTTAAAAATTGCAATCCCGTTAATATAGTCAAAGGTCTGGGATTTTCGAGGTGGAAAATGCAGTTACTTGATGATTTCTTTTTGTCAAATCATACGGCTGTTTGATTGTTGTTCATTTCTTTGTTTGGAATGGCGCTGAAATCATGGGTGTAATTTCAAATCGCTGATTTTGACGTATCGCGGTTCCTTGACCTTTAGAAGGCACCAGATGAATGCCAGTATGCTGAAGACCAGGCATGTCATGAATACGGGACGTATCCCAAAATGTTCCGCGGCGACGCCTGCAAGGAATGGAGACAATACAAGCGGGACGGAAAGCACGAGATTCCCGACTGTTATGTGTGCGAGCCTGTGATCGTGGGGACATGTTTCAAGCAGCATGTTGGTGTGCGACAGGAACGAACTGCTTATGCAGATTCCTATGCAGAAATAGGTGATGATGCAGAAAGTCAGGCCTGAAGCGATGAGTATGATTGAAAGAGTGACCACCTGCATCAGGGTTCCAACTATTATTCCGACCCTGTGCCCCCGCATGTCTCCGATTCTTCCAAGGGTGAGATTTGAAAGAGCCGCGCCGAATGTCATTGCCGCACCGCAGGAGACGATGGCTGAGTTGCTGAGCCCGCCGCCATCGGGCGATTTGAAATATATTGCGATGAAGGGGATTATGCAGAAACCCAGGGAGGCAAGGATTCTGCACACCAGGAAAGATTTGAAGTTGCTGTCCAGCAGGCTCTTCCTGAAGCTCGCCAATATGTCAACTATGGAAATGCCATTTTGAGCGGATGCATCCATGTTTTCTGCGGGATCTTTCACCAGAAAGAATGTCAGCAGTGAGACTGTTGCAGAAAAACCGGCGATGAAATAAAGGATTGCGTAGGCGAAGTGGCCCTCGACCCTGCTTATTATGGTGCCTGCGACCAGTCCGCCTATTGAGCCCATCAGTGAGGCCGCGAAGAAGGTCATCCCCATCAATGTCCCCCTTGTTTTTGTCTCGAAAATGTGGGCAATCCAATCCATCCACACTCCCAGGATAATTCCAATGGAACACATGAAGCATGCGAAGGAAAGGAGAAGCCCCCATCTCGCCGCCACGGGTGAATAATGATTTTCAAGGCAAATGATGGCCCCGCTTATAAACAGGAACGGTATCACTGCGAAGAGATGCCAGAAGATAAGGTTTCTTTTCCTGTGCTTCATTGAATGGAACAGGTACATGCCGAATATCTGCGGGATTATGGTGAGTCCTGATTCGAGCGCCCCTATCGAACCGATCATCCGGTTCCCGGCGCCGAATTCTTTCAATAGGACCGCAAGCACGGTTGAGGATGCAACCAGGGCGGCATTAAATCCCCAGAGACCTTCTCCGGCTATGAATACCAGTGCGTTTTTTGAAATTGTTTGTCTAGTGAACATTTTAAAATCCAATATAAGAATAAATAATCTCTTAATGTCCATCCCGTCCCCGCCGCAAGCATCTGGGTATTACGGACTGACTCGATCCTTCGGCTCCTTAGGACGGGCCGGAGATTCTTTATAATGAAAGAAAATCAAAGACCCAAGGAGCAGGGAATTTAACCCAATGAAGATTAAACCGCTAATATACACTAACAAATAGCTGTGAACTATGAGCTGATAGCTGTGAGCTGTGAGCTACGAGCTGTGAGCTACGAGCTATGAGCTATGAGCTATGAGCTACGAGCTATGAGCTATGAGCTATGAGCTACGAGCTATGAGCTGTGAGCTACGAGCTATTATAATCTACCAGCTGCCGCTGGCACCTCCGCCGAAAGAGCTGCCTCCGCCAAAACCGCTGGAGCTCTTTCCGCTCATAAGCAGGCTGAGCAGGAAGAAAATCAAAACGCCTGCCGCCGCAAAAAAAGCCCATCCCCATCCGCTCTTTCCTGTGCGTATGCAGGAGAATCCCGCAAAGATGCAGATAATTATGAGGACGCCGATAAGGATGTGCCATTTGTAAAAGGAATACCATGGCACTTTCTGCGTGATTTTTTCAATCACGCCACGCGAGCCTTCGAATATCCCCCTGCTGTAATCGTCAGTCTTAAAATAAGGGATCATGTTTTCATCAATGACTTGTTTCATGGCAGAGTCATATATTTTTCCGTAACCGCGGCCAAGTTCGATACGGCATTTCCGGTCTTTCACCGCGACCAGGATCAGCACCCCGTTGTTTTCCTTTTTATGTCCGATTCCCCAGGTGTTGAACAGATTGGTCGCAAACGATTCCAACGTGGAATCCCCTTTATTGTAGTCATTGGTGGAATTGATTGTGACCACAACGGCTTCAACGCCTGTTTTGTCTTCAAGAGACTTGAACATTTTGCGGATTGCTTCGCTGTCCGGTTTATTCAGGATCCCGGCAAAGTCGTTCACATAGTCGTCTGTCGGTTTAGGATATCCCAGTTGTCCCTGTGCGATAACGGCAACCGATAAAACCGCGAGCAGGGCGGTCAGGAAAACGATGCCTAATTTTCTGATTAGGGCAATATTCATTTAGCACTCCCTTCCTTTTTTTTACGCCCGGTAAAGTACTAACCACAGAGGCAATTTCAAAATTGCCTCTCTCTGAAGCAAAACCAACGGAGGGCGGGTTTTCTTACCCGCCGATTGAGTTAAGATTTGGCGGGTTGGAAAACCCGCCCTCCGTTAAATTTCGAGTTTTGAAATCAGCGAATAAGACTTCCGAGAACTAGATACATTCGGCTGAAGTCCTTCCGCACAAGAAATACATGGAGCCGACCAGACGGTCAGCGTTCCCGGGAACGCCAAGCGTCTGCTTGGCTTAAAAATGTGCGGAAATATTTCCGCCAAGCAAATCTATCCCGCATAGGAAATTGCGTCAGTCAGCTCATTGGCATCTTCTTTCTGATAGGGGAAATAAATTGCCAGCTGTCCTCCGGCCAGTTTTATTCCTTCCTCCAGCCCTTCGGCGAAAAGACCTTTGCGGAAATGCTCCAATACGATATCCTTGACTTTATTCCAAAAGTCTGCCGGCACCTTTTTATTTATCCCGTCATCGCCCAGAATGACAAAGGTTCTTTCTTCAGTGATAAGGACAAACAAGACTCCGTTGTGCAGTTTCGTCTTGCGCATTCCAAGTGCTTCAAATGATTT
>CAMCYE010000017.1 GCA_945883805.1 Victivallis vadensis
GCAAGGAGCAAACGCCAGGAGCAGCCCCGTTGCGGGCTGTGACTGGATTTGCGACGATGGCGGAATCCATAAGAATCTGTCTCCCTTCCGGCTTCACTGGGATGCTACGCCGGGACAAGTCGGGTTGCGGATCTTTTTGGCTCAAGAAAGAATGTCCCTCTCTCAGCGTATCCATTCGATACGCCTTCCTCCTTCGCTGGGAAGCTACGGGGGACAGGCCGTTCAGAAATTCTTCTTGAGCTTTCAAAAAAACTTCCGTCCGCCGAGGCGGACCACATGCGAATTTTTAGAGGTTCCCTTAAGAAATTACAGCTATACCGCGAAAAGCGCGAAGGGCGCGAAGTAAAAAACCCAGTGTTTTGAAAAACAATTATAACCCTTCGTGTACTTCGCGCCCTTCGTGGTGAAAAAAGCCTTTGTGTCTCCGTGAGAGAGCAAAGGATTTAGAATTTTATCCAATTGGTGCCGGACAATAAAATTTCATCCTGCGGTGCGGGGATTGAATGCGGATTTTGCGGCCAGTTGTTTCCAGAGGCGCTTTTCATCTTCGCTGCTCTGCGGTGGCACCTGGATTGAAACGCCTACGTAGAGATCTCCCGTCTTTCCACCGCCAGCCGGCAACCCCTTGCCACGGACACGGAGCTGATATCCCTGCTGGGTGCCCGCAGGAACTTTCAATGAAACTGCACCTTCCAGCGTCTGCACTGGAACTGTCGCGCCCAGAATCGCCTCCCACGGGGCCAGTTCCAGACTGCCAATCAGATCTGCTCCGCGCGTCTCAAAATCGGGATGCTGGGCATAGCGGACACGCAAATACAGATCCCCGGCACTGCCTCCGGCAAATCCGGCATCGCCCTTGCCGCGCAGCCGGATGGACTGCCCTGTACGGACTCCCGCCGGGATGCGGACCTGATAGGTTTGACTCTCTTCCTGACCGGTGCGGGCGTTGGTGCGGCGGACCGTGATTGCGCGCATGCCTCCCTTGAGCACCTCCTCAAGCGTTATGAGAATGTCTCCGCGAACATCCTCTCCGCGCTGTGCTGCTGCGGACTGTCTGAATCTTTCATCAACACCGCCGGCAGGGCGACGGGATCCGAACGGGGAAGCTCCGCCGGCGGAATGGCCGGACTGGCCGCCGAAGAACTGTTCAAAGAAATCACTGAATCCGGTCCCCTCAAATTCAAAATTAAAATCTTCGCCGCCCATCCCGCGCCCGGCGGTTTGACGGAAAGGACCGCCCCTGCCCGGAGGAGGCTGTTGGAACTGTGCGCCCTGTTTCCAGTTTGCGCCCAGCTGATCGTATTTCTTGCGGTTCTCCGGATCACTCAAAACCTCGTACGCCTCGTTAATCTCCTTAAATTTCGCCTCTGCCATTTTTTTGTCTTTGGCGACATCAGGATGATATTTCCGCGCCAATGTGCGGAACGATTTTTTTATGTCATCAGCCGAAGCATTCCTCGGCACGGCAAGTGTCTGATAATAATCTTTAAATTCAACTGGCATATTTTGTCTTCTCCCCTATAAGTCATTCACCATTGTCCCGTGGATGATTGGCTGATCCGCCTACGCAGAGACGCAACGGCGCGATAAAAATGGTTTGTTGGACGATTGCATGTGTAGAATATAAGCATAATAAAAACAAATGAAAAACAGACAAGGGGACTTTTTCAATGTTTTCGCCTTCATACCTCTTTATTGTACTTAACCGGCTACGCCCGGGCTTCAAATACAATAAAATGAGGTAATTTCAAAACTGCGGCTCGGACAAGCCTCGCCCTCCATGTTTTACGCCCGTTTCGGGCGTGGAGGGTCGTGCTTGTCACGACCGTTTCTTGAGTTTTGAAATTGGCTCAAATAACTTGGGCGTTTGCTGGCGTTCTTCCGGACGCTTATCACGTTGCGCAATCTTAATCACACCAGATTTGCTTGGTGGAAGTCTTTCCGCACATTTATAAGCCAGCAGACGCTTGGCGTTCCCGGGAACGCTGACCGTCCGGTCGGCTCCATGTATTTCTTGTACGGAAGGACTTCCACCGAAAGTATCCAGGTAGGGTTACACCCCATATCAAATCTATAAACTGTGCACTACGTTCTAATTCAGCACAGGAATTGAATTGGCGAAAAATGATGGAGTCCTGTTCAACAATATAATCTTGAAGTTCATTTAAGAATGCGATATATGGTGTATATTAACCCTAGGGTTTAGAGTAACAAAGGAGGTTTCCAATGCTTGAGCAACTGAAGAAGAACATGTTTATCGGGGTTGGTCTGATGGCGATGACACGGACCAAAGTCATGGAATTCGGAAAAAAACTTGCCGAGGACAGCAAGCTTTCAGAAGCGGAAGGAGAGAAACTTGTGAACGATCTGCTGACGCAGGCGGATGACATGAAAAAATACTTCGAAAAGAACTTCTCCAATATCGTTGAGGAGAAAATGAAGAACATCAAACTCCCGTGCACTGTCGGATTCGAAAAGATGCAGAAGGAAATCAGCGAACTCAAAGAGACTCTCGCCAGAATTGAATCCAAGCTGAACAAATAGTTCGAAAAGTAGTTTTAGGTGTTAGGTGTTAGGTGTTAAGTTTTAAGTACGAACTTTTTCCGGAATGGCAAATTTTCCCCTTAAGCACTTAAAACATGGAGCCATGAAATAGAGATCATGAATTTCCGGAAAACAATACTAGGTCGGCGACATCATCAGTACAAACGCTATCAGACGGTGGCGGGTGTCCTGATCAGGCACGGGTTTTATGATTTCGTAGACAACAGCAATCTCCTCAGGTTCGTCACGTTCAAGAACAGATACATACCCGAGCGCGGATACTTGCGGGATAATGACGAAAAGCTCAACCACTGGCAGAGGATCAGGCTCGTCCTCGAGGAGCTCGGCCCAGCCTATGTCAAGCTTGGGCAGTTCGTAAGCAACAGGCCGGACCTCCTCCCGCAGGAACTATGCGTTGAACTTGAATTGCTTCTTGACGCAGTGCCGCCATTTGACAGTGCCGATGCGGTGGCAATAATAGAAAAAGAGTTCAATGCCCCCATTGGCAATGTCTTCAAGCAGTTCACCGACACCCCGTTCTCATCTGCTTCAATAGCCCAGGTTCATAAAGCAAAACTTCATGACGGAACCAATGTGGCAGTCAAGATACAGCGTCCCGGCATAAAAAAAGTGATAGATGCGGATCTTGAAATAATGGGGGAAGTCGCAGGGCTCCTGGAAAAATACATAGCCGGCATGGATGTCATAAACCCGGTCGGGATTGTCGAAGAATTCAAGGTCTGCATCTCCGAAGAGCTCGACTTCATGAACGAAGCGGACAACATTGAAAAGTTCACCCGTAAGTTCGGCAAAGACAAACGGGTGTATTTTCCGAAAGTCTACAAGGAGTGCACGTCCACCCGCGTACTCACGATGGAAATGGTTGAAGGCGTGTCCCTCGCAAAAATCAAAGAAGGTGTCAATCCGGATTACAATCTGGACCTGATTGCGACAACGCTGAGCGACCTCCTGATGGACCAGATATTTGAACACGGCTATTTCCACGGGGATCCGCATCAGGGCAATATCATAATCCGCGAGAACAATGTCATCTGCTTTGTTGATTTCGGACAAGTCGGGATACTTTCGCCGAGAAACAGGCAGGTCCTCCGTGAAATCATCATCGGCCTTGTGCAAATGGATCCCAGACGGGTCGCCAATGCCACAATGAAACTTTCCACAAATTCCGAAATCATTAACCGGGAACAGTTTGAGAACAAGGTGTTCAAAATCATTGACAAATACGCAGGTGTAACCCTGCACAACCTCAACCTAAGCAAATTCTTCAACGACCTGTTTAAACTGGTCATCAGCAGCAAACTCATGATCCCGTCGGACCTTTATCTCCTCGGGAAAGCCATAACCTCGCTTGAGGGGACTCTCAGGAAATTAAAACCTGACTTCAATATCATAGGACACATCGAGCCGTTCGTCAAAAAAATGATTCTTGAGAATGTCAGCCCGTATAACATTTTCAAGGATGTCTACACCAGCCTTTCAGATTACTCTGAGCTGTTCCGCAATCTTCCCGGCGGACTCAGGGACATACTCAACCAATTTAAAAACCGGAATATTAAAATCCAGTTCGAGCACAAGGGCCTTGAACCGATGCTCCACAAGCACGATCAGATAAGCAACAGGATATCTTTTTCGATTGTTTCATCGTCCCTGATAATCGGGTCTTCCCTGATAATACACGCAAAAATCCCTCCGCTAGTTTTCGGAATCTCATTCCTCGGCCTCTTCACTTTCATCTTTGCCCTGCTGATGAGTGTCCTACTGCTGATCTCGATTTTAAGACATGGCAAAATGTAAAAAAAAACGAGAGATTGACCTTTAAAAGTCAACCCCTCGTTTTTAACAGAACCATAAGATTAGCGGACTTCGTAGTATTTATTGAGCAAGGCATCGTAGTCAGCCTGCTTCTTCGCGCGGACACCTGCCGACAGATCATCTGCTGAGAGACTGCGCTTCATATCAAGCATATTCTTGAAATCACCCGTAAGAGCCTTCGCTTCGGCACCTGTCATATTCTGATTCGACAGTTGGCTAGTCAATGAATCTTTGGCGGTGACATTTTTACCGAGACGGTAAGCGGGCATCTGTTTTCCATCCGTGTCATGTTTTTCCGCCCAGATATTTGCGCTGGCGACATTCAATGCGTCCTTTAACTGACCGCACTCGTCCTTTGTGAGCTTACCGTCAGCTTTATATGTGCTTTCCATTGCGGTTATTTTCTGTTGCTGATCCTGAAGGCCCTTGGCCTCGTCCGGGGTAAGATATCCCTTGTTAACGCCATGCTGAATACGTTTTGACTGATTATCCTGACGCTTGTCAACCACGGCATCACGCTTCTTTCCGGAATGATCTTTCACGGCATCCTTGGAATCCGGCGCCTTATCCTTTGCAACGGCATTGTCTTTAGCGGTAGCCCTCGCCTCTTTTGGAGCTTTCTTTTTCCCGGCTCCATCTCCGGCATTTCCAGTGTCCTGTGCCACAAGTGCAGTTCCCAGACCGAAGATAACAGCCGCCGCCAGCATCAACATTGTCTTCTTCATGTTCGTCCTCCGTTTAAATTTAATTTCACCGGTTCAATGGACATGAAACGCCGGGGCTCCTATTTTATTGTGAATAAATGCAAAAATATAAGGTTCCCCTAATCTATGCGTCCAGCGTTAAATCTCCGGGTGATGATGTTGCCGTGCCAAATCAGATCCTTTTTCTCGAGACCGTTGCATTCATCTCTTGACGGTGCGGCATAGATGATCCTGAACATGTCGCTCCATTCATTGCAGACAACCCCAATCTCATCTGGTTTTTTTTCCCCGTTTACGAACCAACGCGGATCCGCAAAATCGAAATAGAATGACATCTCCTCTTGCGGTTTGAGAACAATCACATCTTCGTCGCGCGGTATTGCCGGCTTGCCAAATGTTTTTGAAAACACCCATTCTTTCCCTAAACTTGCGGAAACCGCATTGAAAGATCTGGAATCCGGGAGATTGACAACCGCTAGCGGTCTATCGGAAGCGTTTTTAAGGATGATTTTCAGTTTCGGGCTTTTCCTGATTTTCACATTCTTGTCCTCTGGGGCGGACTGTTCCCCTCTGGAGTTCCAATTGTTATTCCGGACCTGGGCACGCTCCGTAATTTCAAGCCCGATCCCAAGTTGCCCCCAACGATAACCTTTCGCCACGGCAGTGCCGTCACTTCCAAGCGCAACTTCCACTTCGAGCGGAACATGGATGTCATTTCCCCTGCCCGCCCGCTTCTCAATGTCAAGGCCTTTTTTCTGCTGGACAAAATACTTTTCAATACCGTATTTAAGGTGAAGATATTTTTCAGGGCTCCCCCATCCCCAACTCTTATCGTATCTGCCTTTTATGAACACATCGTCGCCGGACGGCTTTTCAGAGGTACAATAATCAAGTGAATAAAGTCCGTTCTCCCCTCTTTTGAGGACAGTATAATATCTCTCGCCTTTTCCTGAAGGAGTTCTCCCCTTTAGGAATTTCCTTGAAATTTCTGAAATCTCATATTTCAGGCTGACATAATCTCCCCGGAACGGATCATTGGGATCAACCGGAATAGTCCTCAGAAACACAGTCTTGCCGGTATGGATTATCACTTCCCTCTCTCCCGCCATATAAAGCAGAGCGAAAAACTGAAGCAGTACGGAGCCGATTATGATGATGTTCCTCATTGTTTCACCCCGGCCGCTTCTTTTTTTCTTCTGGAATAACGCATGCCGATAATGAAAATCGCAGTCCCCACCGCGAGAAAGACCACAGCCCTGACAAGAAGGCTGTCAAACAAATCCGCGTATCTCGCAAATGCCAGGAACGCGAGCAATACTGTTCCGGTAGCCGTCAGCTTCGAATTGACGCTCCTGCATCCGTGGGATATGAGCATTATGCTCTGGAACAGGAAAATAATGTTGAATACCGCGGCACCTCCCCAGCCGTCGAATTCAGACAGCCATCCGAAATTCAGAATCACTACGAGAACAGTGACTGGAACTGCAAAATGATCCACACGGTAAAAATTATTCAAATCGTCTTTTATTTTCCTCGCCGGCAGTATTGCCATGAGCCATGCGATGACAGCTGCGGATGCCGCGACAAGCACATAAATTGTCGAGTTGACCTCATCAAACCAGTAATTCCTGAAGATGTGCCTGTCCGCATCAGGAAAAGTGAAGACGTAAAGTGAAATCCAGTAAATGATGCCGCCGTAAACCGCGAATACCGCAGAACTTTCGGGAAACAGATTTTTCTTCCTTACAATTATCGCCATGGCCATCAGGAGTGCGGCAACTGAAATGAAAAGAGAGGGGGCGACACGTTCAAAGAAATAATGGCAGTTGAAAAAGAGTGACAGTATGAATGAGGGAACCGCGACCGCCAGCATAATTCTCGAACGCATTCTCCAGGCGAGCGGAAGGATTCCGAGCAGAATCAGCAGGGGTGCCATATTCGTCCTGGAATCAAAACTGAAATTTTCAAACGAGCACCACAGCACCAGGAGGACGGAAGCCATGACACCCTGAACAATCGACGGAAGACTCCAGGCAAGAAAGAGGGCGCCGATCCCCCATAGGATAAAGGCGTTCGGATAATGTTCGTCAATATTGTAAATCTGCGCGACCAGCCAGATTCCAGATCCGAAAAACATTGTTCCCAGCGCAAAAAAGGCTTCCGAAAGATAACTCCGGGATGCGCCTTTGCCCCTGAAATAATAACCGGCACCGTGCGCCCCTAGGAGCGCCGAAAAAATGAGTGCGAGTTTCGCAAACTTGTGAATCTTATCCCAGTTGTATGCGAAAAGGAGAATGACACCAAGTCCGAAAATAATTGCGCCGATGACAGAGAATATCAGGGGCCCCCAGTTCCCAGAGGGAGTTTCTTCGGGATAAAGGGCGTTGATCCCGTCGGCCTGATTCCGGTCAATTATACCGTCCCTGACCCAGCGTTCAATTTCCTGCCCCAGCCATTTTGTGTTTCTGCTCACCGGTCCAAATATCCTTGTCTGGTGTTTGAAAAATTTTCCAGCAACTGGATAAATTAAATTCCTCAGAAAGCGGTCACTTGAAGAATCCCGGAGCTACATCGATGACGGTCCGTTTCGGGATGACAAGGGAGCGGGTTCTGCGGCAAACCCATTTATCTGTCCGCTTAACTCCCTGGACCGTGTCGTCGTCCATGATGACATTTCCATTGTCAAAAAGGTAATAGGCGGCGTTATACAGGACATTTGATATGTCTTTAGGATTATATTTTTTAAAACTGCACTGCAGGTCTTCAAGCCCCATGGAGTTCAATCCGATCGTATCCATCAGCATGTCGTCGCTGTCATGAATCTTGAAGAACCTCACATTTATAAAACCGAACAGCCTGTCCGTAGCCGGTTCGTTGAACGATGCCACATAACCTTCAGTCTTGATGAACTGCTGGGTCATCTGAAAATGAACGGCATTGCAGGCGGTGCATTCCACAAGTGCGCGGATGACATTCCGCATAGTGGAAACTCTGTCCCTGTAATTCACGTTCCCGTCAAATTCGTCGGAAACCCTTACGATATGTGAACAGGTCTGCACAATATCCTTCGCAGTGCGCCAGCTCCAGCTCTGCCTGAATGAAGACGCATAATCAGGAACATTTTCGACGTTGAAGCTGGATGAGGAAAGAGTGACTTTAATGCTGGCACTTATATTTTCAGGGGCCGAAACCAGGAAGACCAGTTTTGCATTTGCCGGATCACCTTCGAATTCGGCGGAACCGCAGTATTTGCGGAGGGAATCGAGAAGCGGAACACTTTTCAGATCAATTTCCCTGTCAAAAAAGAGTTCTGCAATGAAAGGGGTGCTTTCTTCTTTCGGCGCATCTGAATCGTTTGCCTTATCTTCCATCTTGTAAACCCCCATGAATTTGAAAATCCGAAATCCGAAGCACGAAATACGAAACAAATTCAAAAATCGAAGTTTTTAAAATTTCAAGTATTCGGGTTTTCTGTTTTATTGTTTCGAATTTCGATATTCGGATTTCGAGTTTAGCTCTCGTACAAAAACCACTTCATCATGATAATATATGATGCAATCCCGGCAATCCCAAATACAGAATCCAAATAAATAGTTTTTAAGATACCGAGTGTCCAAGTGTCCGAGTTGAAATTAACCGGCTTTGACTGGACTTGTTGGAACACCGCCAACGTGGTGGCACCTATTTTAATGTGGTACAGGCGTCTCTCCTGTGTTTTAAGAAAGAATAAAAACAGGCGAGACGCCTGTACCACACTCTTTTATTCAACTGTGCCGGCAAGTTGTTTACCTGCACGCCTGAGGCGTACAAACCTCTGGCAGCGCCTACGGTTTACGCGCCGTGGCGTGCGACCAGGGCCAGCGATCCAAAAATACAATCCGTCATCCTGCTGAATGATTATGTTACGCTTTCCATATGATCAATGACATCTTCGGGCCGGACGGCTCTTAGGCACTTGTATTGATTGACGGTGCACTCTCTCTTGAAACACGGGGTGCACTCCTGCTTCTCTTGGAAGACCTTCCATTTTGCAGACAGCGGCCCTGTCAGGAACGGATCCGTGGAACCGAATATCGCAACGCCTCTTGCGCCTACAGCTGCGGCAAGATGCATTATCCCGCTGTCGTTGGCGACACAGAACGCCGATTTCTGAAGCATGAGCAGAAGTTCGGAAATATCCGTCCCGCCGGCCAAGTTGAAAACCCTGTCTTCTGGAAATCCTTTTGCAACGACATGCGCGATGTCCGCTTCTTTTCCGGAACCTGCAACTGCGACAGAACCGCCCTTGTCAATCCAGTAGGCGGTAAGCTCCCTATAGTTTTCCGAAGGCCATCTCTTTGCCTCACCATAGGCTGCGCCTGGCGCAAGGACAAGCAGCTTGTCTTTCCCTGACAATTCAACTATCTCCTCTTTCATATTCTCAGTTTTTTTCTGGACTTTAAACTCAGGGAATTCACCGTTCCATTCCTCTGCGCCCAGAGAATAAGCAATAGAAAGATAAAGGCCTGCCTGATGGAAATGGTTGAATTCCCCTGTCCGGATTTTTGGAAATCCGAATGCCCTGCTCAAAAGAAATCTTCTTCCCCGGGCGGGAGTCCCGTATATCCTTGGAATTCCGGCGAGCCTCATCAGGGCCGCATTCTTGAATGAATTATTGAGAAGGACACCGATCCCGGCATGCTTCTTTCTCATTTCCGCAACATCTCCACCACTTTTGAAGAAGGATTTATTTTCGGTTTCAATAACCGAGTCTATGAACGGCAGTGACCTGAAAAGATCGGAAACAGCACGTGGTGTTATGACTGAAAGAGAACAATCGCCAGGCATCGCTTTTTTCAGCTGATGGATCGCTGGGATCGCCATCACCGCGTCACCGAGCCAGTTAGGGGTACGGACAAGCACACCTTTTTTCCAATGCGAAGACTTTAAGTTTATTTTTTGGAAAACCGGGATATCGCCCAATGATCCGGCAATGGTGTCAAACGAAAATGAATTTTGCTCTTCACAAAGGGGGATTTTTTCTTTCATAATCGGTCAAAGATAATCCCGCGCGGCAAAATAATCAAGAATCTAATCCATATATTGCATTCTTACTTGACGGCCGTAGGGGCTTTCTCCGGCATATTCAGGACTGTTACCGAAAATGTCTCCTCTGAACCGCAATTCGGACACCGGTGTGATTCAATTTTAGTTCGTCTTAACGCTTCTTCAGTATCATACGCCCCTTTTGTGTTCGGGGGGAGATATCCAAACTCATAGCGACATGCCATGCACTTCCACAGGGATCCCATATCCTTGCCACATTTCGGGCACTTTAGTTTTTCATCAGTTCGGAGCTGTTGACGATACTCGCATTCTCCGCAAACCATTATTCCAGGGGAAACATGGGCAACAGTGGGGGAACAGTTCCATCTGATGACGAGAAGGAAGATTACCGTCAGAATCAGAATAATGGAAACGTTCCGTTTTTTAGTGGAACTGAAAAAATCCACAATACTGCAATAAATCTCCATAATTATCACTCCCCCTGTTAACTTTTTAAGCTATACAATATATAGTATCGACTGTCAAGGAAAACTGGAATGTTTAAAACATCAATTTTCATTGTTTCTTTCGGTATATTATGTTTTAGGCATAGGAATTGCTACTCTGGATTAGGGTGAATCTGCTTTTTATTCGATGTTCAAAGTTGAATTCACCTTGACGGTTCCCTTGCACTTTGGTGGCCACTTGGTAATGAGGTAAAACATGTCAGAAAAAAACATGCGTTTCCATGGACAAAGACATGCAGGCTTCACCTTGGTGGAAATGTTACTTATCATTGCAATCCTGGCGGTTTTGGCCGCAATTCTTGTGCCGATCCTTAAAAGAGCCCGCATTTACGCCAAAGACGCCCTTTGCATCAACAATTTGCGTCAAACCGGCTTCGGGATCAAAAACTACCTGCATGACTTTAATGAGAACTGGCCGGAAACGACCTACTGGATCGATGATTTCAGCCCTTTTGCACCATATATCAAAAATATCAATGTTTTGAGATGTCCCGGACGCGACAAGCTTGCCGCCATGTATGATTCATCAAACCTATTGCGCATGACCGATTATATTCGTGGCGGCACCATAGCCGATAATGAACGGAACAACAACTATAATAACGGACACGGGAACAATCCTTATCATTTCGATCCCAGCAATAGAGGCAATCCCACCAGAGCCGTAATGGCAGCCAAGACAAATAATAGAAGTGTCATTTTTGAACGGCAGCACTCCAACCACTACACCAAGCGTTTCAACATACTGTACCTTGACACATTCAGTTATGAACAGAATACGAGGGGTATGCAGGAATACTGGACGCTTGATGACCGCGGATGGATTGACACAAGCCTGAATCCGTGGCCCTCCTACTGATACAAACGGCAACTACGACGGCGAAGGCTGGAAAAAAACAGGCGACCAAAGCGCCGCAACTTTGAAATTCCTTAACGGCACCTTACATCTTCAGATATTTGGCGGCCTGCTCGACGTCCTTGTCGCCTCTGCCGCTCAAGTTTATTATCGCCATCTGTTCTTTCCCCATCCCAGGGACAACTTTCATTGCACCGGCGACGGCGTGCGCGCTTTCAAGGGCGGGAATTATCCCCTCTATTTCCGAGAGAAGCTTAAATGCCGCAAGGGCCTGCCTGTCGCTAACCTTGGTGTACTCGACGCGTCCGGAATCCTTGAGGAACGCATGCTCCGGCCCTACAGCGGCATAATCCAACCCTGCGGAAACAGAATGTGTCAGAGCTATCTGCCCGTTCCCATCCTGGAGAACATAGCTTCTCGTACCCTGGAGAATCCCAAGTCGGCCGCCTGCGAATCTCGCGGCATGTTCGCCGATCCTGTTTCCCCTGCCACCGGCTTCGACACCGAGCATTTTAACTTTTTCATCCGCAAGAAACGGATGGAACAGCCCTATTGAATTACTTCCGCCTCCGACACACGCTATAAGAAGATCCGGAAGCCTCTTTTCCTTTTTCAAAATCTCCTCCCTCGCCTCTCTCCCTATGCAACTCTGGAAATCGCGGACTATTTTTGGAAAAGGATGCGGGCCAAGGGCGGAACCGAGTATGTAATGGCTCCCACGGCTGTTAGTCACCCAGTCGCGGATTGCAGCGCTTACCGCCTCCTTGAGGGTTTTCTGTCCGGCGCAAACAGGCCGCACCTCCGTGCCGAGAAGTTTCATCCTGATCACATTGAGAGCCTGTCTCTCCATATCAACTTCACCCATGTAGACAACGCACTCAAGTCCAAGCCGAGCCGCAGCCGCCGCAGTCGCAACACCGTGCTGACCGGCACCGGTTTCAGCAATCACGCGCTTCTTCCCCATTTTAACCGCCAGCAGAGCCTGGCCCAGGGAATTATTTATTTTGTGGGCGCCGGTATGACAGAGATCCTCCCTTTTCAGGTAAATCTTCGCCCCGCCCAAATACCCGGTCAGCCGTTCGGCATAATAAAGCGGGGTCGGACGTCCTACATAATCCTTCATCAGATTTTTAAATCTCTTCTGGAATGAACTGTCCTTCCTGGACTTTTCATACACTTCGTCAAGTTCCTGGAGAACCGGCATAAGAGTTTCGGGAACATATCTTCCACCGTATGGGCCGAAATGACCGTTCAGGTCAGGCTGATCATATTTTTTAAATTTCATCTTTCCCATGTCAATTTTATGAGTTATTGTGTTAAGTTATACGGAAGAATATACAATATCACACATTTAATTGCGAATTCAGCAATGTGCTCCGGGAAGAAATAAAATGAAAATGTCCGATAGGCCGGCAGATGTATTGCAAGAATATTTTGGCATCAAGCCTGCATACTGCCTTTTGATCATATTCGCAGTCGCAATATTTTTCCGGGTTTTCAACATCTCACACACAAGTCTCTGGACAGACGAACTTGCCACATACTGGGCGTCCACGGCGCCCACTGTCTGGGAAAGCATCGACCGTGTCGCGGCCACACAGGGGCAGTCCCCCCTTTATTTCCTTCTTGAACGGTTTGTCCTGGACATACTTCCGGCAAATGAATTTTCTGTGAGACTGCTTTCACTTATCGCATCACTCGTTTCGGTATACCTGATGTACTCTCTGGGTAAATTGATTTTACATGATGAGAAAAAAGCTCTCTTTGCAAGCCTTCTTTTCGCAATTCATGAAGTCCCGGTCTACTATGCCCAAGAAGCGAGGGCATATTCACTGGGCATAATGTTCGCACTTCTGGCGCAGATATATTTTCTAAAACTGTTCAAAAGGAAATCATCCTCAGACTTCATCCTCTATATGGTTTTTTCAATACTGACTTTTTATTCGCATTATATTTTCGCGTCGATACTGATTGTCCAGAATCTTTATTACCTCTATGTCGTCCTCGGCAAGAAGTCAAAAAAATATCCCTCATTGTTCAAATGGTGCGGTTCCCAGCTGATTATCGCCGCGACGATCCCCATCCTGCTGTTTCAGCTCTCGGGAATGTTCAGCAACCGGGCAGGCTGGGACTGGGTCAAACAGATGAATGCAATCGAGGCCGCAGTTTATTTCTTTTCGATGTTCGACCTAAAAATACTGTCGATCTCCGCCATTTGTTTCGCCATATTCTACACAATTGAAAAGATTGATTTCAAGGCCACGTTAAAAGGGACCGCCTGCGAACGTTTTCTGCTTCTGACTTGGCTGGCGGTTCCATTTCTTTTTGTCTTGTTTATTTCAAAAGTCCTCGGCATTTCACTTTTCGATCACAGATACATGATAATGAGCCTGATCCCTTTCTACTTCATAATCTCATATCTGGTCCACGTCTTCAAATCAGATGTACTGAGGGTCGCATTTCCCGGCGCATTCATTGTCATCTATCTTGGTCTGGTTTCCATGCCGAACTACATGGCATACGGGCATTTCTCATATAGGATCCAGCACAACTGGCGCGGCGCCGTGTCATTCGTGAATAAAAACTGTAAAAAAGGGGACGTGATCCTATTGCGCTCCGGATTCGTAAATGAAAACTGGATGCCGACAAGCGAAGATAAAATCGTACAAGACTATGTAAAAGCCCCGTTCCGCAGCTTTTACTGGAAGGAAAGGGCCGGACTGCATAACCCGACGATTTACAATCTCACCTATACATGGGACAAGGACTTCTATCCATATTACGATATGGTTTTCGACAAGGCTACGGCCTGTGAGCGGATATGGGTCATGGGAGTGAACACTCCAAACACAAACTACCCGGTCTCCAAAATAAGCTCCTTCATTGAAAAGGAATTTCAATTTTACAAGATTTACGAGGCCAATTACTCCGGAGTATACCTATGCCTGATGTCGTCAAATCCATTCAATTCAAAACCACTGTCGTTCTGAAGAGTTATTGGAAGTTCGGGAGTTCGAAAATCCGTCGTCGCTGAGAAGCTATGCCGGACACAGTGCGAAAGTTCGGAAGTTGCGGACATAATCAGAGTGTTAAGAAGAATGCTGACGACTGAAGACCAGCGACCGACGATTGAAATAATTAGTTGGAGTTCACAACTTCAGTTGTGCGTCTTGTTCGCAGCTCTAGCGTGTCATGATATTCCTTAGCCGAATTTGAACGTCAAACATTTAACATTAAACATCAATGAAATCAAAGCAATACGATTTAGTTATAGTCGGCGGAGGGCCTGCCGGACTCGCCTCTGCGATATTCGCAGCCCGGAACGGACACCGGGCCGTCGTGCTGGAACGGCTCAATTCCCCCGGAAAAAAACTCCTCGCAACCGGTGGCGGACATTGCAACCTGACAAACACCCTGCCCCTTGAAGATTTCGCCCGGAATTTCGGAAAGCAGTGGCGTTTCACCATGCCCGCATTTCAAGATTTCAGTCCTCAGGCCCTCCGCGACTTCTTCAGCAATCTTGGAGTGAAAACCGAAAGCCCCGACGGATTTCACGTCTTCCCTGTTTCCAACAAAGCGTCCGATGTCCTGAACGCCATGTTTTCAGAATGCAAAAAAAACGGAGTTGAAATACTGTCCGGAAACCCTGTAAAACAGCTCATTGCCGAAAACGGAAAAATCAAGGGTGTCGTAACGGACATGGGGGAAATAAAAGCTGACAAGGTGATAATCGCCTGCGGCGGAAGAAGCTATCCGGCCCTAGGGTCCGACGGCAGCGGATACCGGCTTGCGAAGTTCGCAGGACATCAGATCATCGAACCGGTTCCCGCACTTGTAGAACTCCACTGCTCGGAAAAATGGCCCGGCGCATGTGCCGGGATCGCGCTTAAAAACATAAGGATTGGTGTTCATCCGCCTAAAAGGACCGCCGAATTCTCAAAGGGGGATTTCCTTTTCACCCATTCCGGCATCTCGGGACCGGCAGCACTTAATATTTCCGGTACGGTCTCCGAATTGCTCCGCCAAAACGGTTCCGCCGAAATTTTTGTGGATTTCTTCCCGGAAAAATCCGCATCCGTCTGGATGAATGATTTTGACCTCTGGCAGAGGAAAGACGGGAAAAAGCAGGTTTTAAAAATAATCTCGGAGCATCTTCCGCGCCGCCTTGCGGAAATCTTCTGCTCGGAATCAGGCTGTGAAAACACGGAAGCGTCCCGTCTCTCGCGGGAATCGCGTGAAAAACTCTCTTCCATGCTTTCATCGTGCAGGCTGAAAATAAAAGGAACCGCCGGTTTCGACAAGGCGATGGTGACAAGGGGCGGCGTATCCCTCAGGGAAATCAATCCGCAGACCATGGAAAGCCGAATTGTGAAAGGTCTCTATTTCGCCGGGGAAATCATTGACATAGACGGCCCATGCGGCGGATTCAATCTGCAATGGGCGTTCTCAAGCGGTCATCTCGCCGGAAAATAATTATCGAAACAGGCGGGAGGTTTCGCTTCAAAGGTCAGTCTTTTGCCACTGTGCGGATGGTCGAAAGTCAGAAATTGCGAATGAAGGGCCAGGCGGCTCCCGGCGGTCTTCCTGATATTACTATATTTATCATCATTGACAATCGGATGCCCTTTCTCAAACAGATGGACACGGATCTGGTTTTTCTTGCCTGTCAGCAGGTCGATTTCAAGCAGGCTGAATCCCTTTGATTCCCTTATGACTTTATAACTTGTTATCGCCAACTTTCCTTTTTCAGGATCATTTACTGAAGAAACTTCATAATCTTCATTTTCGGACAAATAAGAGGTGATAGTCCCGCTTTTTTCAGTCAATATCCCGTGAACCACCGTCAGATATTTTTTCTTGACAGTCCCCCATTGCCGCTTGAGGCTTTGCCAGGCCTGTTCGCTTTTGGCGAACACGAGGACTCCGGAAGTGTCACGGTCAAGCCTGTGTACGACATAAAGCTGTTTTGTCGAACTGCTGCTGCCCCTGCGAATATAGTTGGTCAGAATATTTTGGGCCGTATTCTCTCTCTCGTAATTCGCCTCTACGGTCAGCAGTCCGGAGCTCTTGTCTATGACAATTATATCCAGATCCTCATAGATGACGGTCAGCCCCTGGGGCTTATGCCTGTTTGGTACGGGCTTGATTTTTTTCATGATTTTATTTCCTATCACCTGACCGGTCTAAAGACTGCGCTGCCTTTTATCAAATCGATATGTTCCGGCATTACATAGATGAAATCGCCGCACTTGTATTTGGAATGGGTCGAGCTGGAAACCAGTTTGCTTTTTTTCTTCTTGTACGTGAAACCCAGATATTCGGAGGGTACAAACGACATTATCCCGAGATCGGGAATATATATGTTCAGACCCGCAGCGGATATCTTCCTTATGATCCCCTCAAAACAGTCAATGTCCGACTCTTCGAGCTTCTGCTTGAGGAAATGAAGTTTCAACCGGTCATTTGCCGCATAGCACGCCTCATCGTTGTTCTGCTCTTTTTCCGAACATTCAATTGCGAGTCTCGCAACTTCCTCAGTTGGCCTGAGCTGCCCGGCAAAATCCAGAGCCCATAACTGCTGGTGGACAACCAGGTCGGGATAACGGCGGATTGGACTTGTGAAATGGCAGTACCTGCCCTTCCCCAAACCGTAATGGAGTTCGCTCTTGCTGTGGTAATAGGCACGCGGCAGCGATCTCAAGAACGCATCAATGATGACCTGCTTCCTGTGATCTTCTGGAATTCCCTCGATAAAATGGTTGCAGGCTTTCCTGCTGCTCAAATCACCCGGCTTCAGCCCGAATGTGTCTTCCATGAATATTGTAAAATCAAGGAGTTTCTCCTCCGTAGGCTCCGGATGGACACGGTAAATGCCCGGAATGTTCCTCAGGACAAGCTCCTTCGCCACTTCGACATTGGCGGCGAGCATGCAGTCTTCGACAAGCATGTCCGACTCGGTCTGCACCTCGCGGCGCAGTCCCTTGATTTTTTTCGTGACATCGTCGCATAGCACCCTGATCTCGGTGGTCGCAAGATTGAGGAAGTGCTCGGTCACTTTGCGATGTTCACGCATTTTCCGGGTGAGTTCGACAAGGATTTTCATGTTCTCAATGATTCTCGAATCCCAGTCGCACGGTTTGCCGTCTATGAAATCCTGGACTCCGTCAAAAGTGAGCCGCTTGAAAATATTCACCCGGCTGTGAACCCTCCTCGAACTCAAAATCTTCCCGCTGTTCTTATCGACAGTGAAAAGCACGCTGTGGCAGAACGATGTTTTACCCGGTATGAGACTGATAATCTGCGTAAGATCTTTCGGAAGCATCGGAAGAGTGTTGCCCGGAATATAGGATGTGAAGGACCTTTTTACGGCCTTGGCATCCCACTCCGACCCGTGCCGGATCCAGGCTGCGACATCCGCAATGTGCACGCCGAGCTCTATCTCGTTTTTGTGTTTTCCCGGCCTCACGGAAATGGCGTCGTCAAAATCCTTCGCGTCCGGGGGATCTATGGTGAGGGCCAGCAATCCGGTCAAATCCTCACGGTTGACCTCGATGGGCGCAAGATTGGCGGCCTTGTCCCAGTCCTCCTCGGAATAGGGCGGAAGCAAATTGTATTCCTTTATCACCGCCGCAATATCAAATTCGACTGTGCCCGCTTTTCCGATTGTGGATTTCAAAGTTCCGCGATGTTCGCGGGAATGGCTGTCCTCGTTTGACGAAAGACTGATTTCAACCCAGTCGCCCTTTTTCGCATCGTGCAGACTGCCGTTGACTGTGATATCGCCCTGGAGCTTCTTGGAAAGCGGTCTGACTTTCCTTCCCGCAATCAGCTCACCGACAACGGTTGTCCTGCTGCGTTCAAGAATCTCGCATACGCGTCCGGCAGGCCCCTTCATGTTCGGACGCTGTTCGGTCAGCAGGCCGACCTTGACAATGTCGCCGTCAATGGCGTCTCTCAGGAAACGGGGTGGCACGAAAACATCCTGCGTCCCGTCCCTGGGCGTAACAAAACCCATGCCTCCGGCCGAAACACTCAGCTTCCCTTCAATAAAGGTCTCATTATTTTCCCTGCATTCACGATGATGCCCGTCTTTTTTATGCTGCCATTTTGCCATATACAATCCATTTTTCCTTTGTATTTTACCCTGTACAACCTTATCTTATAGCCTAAACACCCAATTGAAAGCAGGATTCATAAGAATAACAGCCCATGCAGGATAAACAGAAAAAAATCACAGTCCGATATTTCCGGCAGAAAAAGGAAAACTCTGAAAAAATACTGGCTTTGACAGCCTACGACGCCCCGACTGCGAAGTTCGCAGAGGAATGCGGCATCGAACTCATCCTCGTCGGCGACTCCCTCGGAATGGCGCTCCTGGGCTATAAGAGCACCATCCCCGTCACCATCGAACAGTCGCTCCACCACTGCGCGGCAGTCGCCCGCGGTGCGAAGTTCGCATTTATCGTGGGGGACATGCCTTTCATGACCTATCACCCGAGTGCGAAAACCGCCATGGTCAACGCCGCCCGCTACATACAGGAGGCCGGAGTGGACGGGGTCAAACTCGAAGGCGGGAAATCAATAGCGGGAACTGTCGGAAAGCTCGTCAAGGCGGGTGTTCCCGTAATGGGACACATCGGACTTCTCCCCCAAAGTGTCCTCACCCAGGGAGGATACAGGATCGCAGGAAAAACAAAAGATGACGAACAGCGTCTTGTTGCCGACGCAAAAGCACTGGAAGACGCCGGCGCGTTCTGCGTTGTCCTTGAATGTATCCCCGCAGAACTGAGTGCGCGCATAACTGAATCATTGAAAATCCCCACAATCGGAATCGGCGCAGGCCCGAAATGCGACGGACAGGTGCAGGTTGTGAACGACATTCTCGGGCTATTCACCGATTTCATCCCGAAACATACAAAACGCTATGCCAATCTCAGCGAGGAAATCAAAAAGGCTTTCACAGCTTACGCCAATGAAGTGAGATCCGGCAAATTCCCGGGCGGAGAGAATTCATTCTAAAGGGAACCTCTAAAAAGGGATTTGCCCGCATACAAGGAAAAAAGACACAACTAAAGTTGCCACGTGAGTCACGTTCCACGTGCCAACATGGTCACATGATGAACTCCAACTAATCCGCTTGGTCGTCAGTCTTCAGTCGCTAGTCGTCAGTCGTTGGTCTTCTGTTGTCAGAATCTTTTTAAACACTCCGATTCGGTGTGATTTCTAAAGATTTGCTTCATTCGTAATTTCTAATTATTTCAAACGCTCCGATTCATTCCTCCCAATACTTCGTCATTCGACTGTTCGTCTGTTCGATATTGGATATTCCTTCAGTCCCTCGCCGGAGTCCAAGTATCATCGGGATTGAACTGAGTCATGGACGAGATGATTTTAGCGGTATCCGCCCCCATATCCTTTTCAAAGACGACGCCGTTTTTTGAGACCATGAAAGTCTTGACCCCTGAAACACCGTATTCTGCGGGATATGCGGCAATTGCGAAGCCGTTGCTCATTTTCCCGTTGGAAGCATAAGATTTCGTGCCTCCGGGCGCATCAGCCCCCTGCGAAACCAGAATCATGTAATAATACCCGTGATAAGGACGAGCCTTCCCGGCTGGAGCTTCACGTGAGGCCAGGGCGATTCTCGCGCCTGTGGGACTTTTGATCTTGCCCCCGGGTTCATCCCAGTACAGCCCGTCGAACTTGCCTTTCTCGCTGATAAATTTCATTGCATATTCCTTTGCACCGGCAGCAGCCTTGATACGTGCAAAATCCTCCTGCGCGGCGACAATCGCCCTGCACACCTTTATCGAATTCAGCTCATTCCTGCCGATTCTGCGGTTGGCCATTTCGTCAAGGCCGGCTGCAGTATGGAAAAACCATTTACCGTCACAGTTGACAATCGGAACCGGAAACGGCCATTTATCATTGCCGACCTCTATTCCCACCACATCCCCTTTCACGACCGCTGTTTTCTCTTCAGCTTTTTTGATAAACCAAAGTCGGGAATCATTGTCATACTTCTCATCGCCTGAAAAAACAATATCCTTGCCCTGAGGCCCGAAAATTTCCATGAGCCGGGCGGTGTCATTCCGCTTAATCGCATCAGTCAGTGAAGCCGACGCCGCTTCGGGTGTGGAGAAAACAGCCTGTCCGGTATCAGGCTTTATACAACTGCATCCTGAAATAAAAAATAAAAAGACCATCGCCATCAAATGATATTTTATTCCGTTCATTTTCGTCATCCTCCTGCTAATTTCAATTTATCAATGTCTTTCTTAGCCTGTGCTTAATAAATCTGAACACCCAATATCCAATCCGCCACGGCGGAAATTTCCAACACGCCACGGCGGAAATGTCCAATATCCATTTTCTGGAATTCAATTACGACGGCGAAAGCCGTCCAGGGAGTGCGCAGACGAAGTCTGCGCTCTAGCGGTGACTCTGCGTGTCCGGCATAGCCTTGGCGACGACGGGTCACCGCACTCCGGGGAATGCTTCCGCATTCGTAACAAGCCTATAAAAAAAAACAAACTCCAGATCTCCTTCTCACGTCTTCACTCTAAAATTCGTTTCCTACCTCCTAAATTCCACATTCTAATTTCCGCACTTCTTCTTCCCCTATTTTCTAAATTCTACTTTCTAAATTTAATTTCCGCAATTCCCCTCGCCTTCCCTTCATCGGTTGGATATTTCCGCCATGGCGGATTCGATATTGGATATTCTTCTGATTTAACCCCCTACCTTCTTCCTCCCCCGCCATGTCCGCCTCCGCCGTGGTAACCTCCACCGTGATAGCTGCCGCCGCCAGAAATTGAACGGCTCTGGTATCCGCGATCGCTATAGGCGTTTTCCAGTCCGGCATCCCTGGCTCCGCTGAAGGCCTGGCCGGAGTTTTCATGCGAGAAATTATTGGCAAAGCCGCCCTCGCCCCGTTCCGCGTCACGAAGACTGCTTAAAGCTTCATCTGTCCTTGCGGTTTCCGTCCCCCTGGAAGTTTCATTCAGCGCCTGTCTCAGTTCCCTTGAAGCAGCGTTATCTTCGCCCCTGAAGTTCTGAGGAGTTCTGTTTTCAGTTTCAAGCTGCCTGGCGATCTGTTGCGTGTTCTGGGTCAGAGGTCTTGTATTTGCCGAATCATGCCTCCACTGATTGTTCGGATCGTACACAACGTTTGGATTACGCCTGTTAGGGTTAAAGGGGATTCCATGATTGTTGTAGTAATTGTTGTTATATCCGATCCAGCCGCGGTTTCCCCAAGCGCAGTAGTATCCGAGCGCCCAGCCTCCACCATAGCATCCCCACGGCCATGCCGGCGCAGCTATTACTTCAGGATAATACCCGTTGCTGTTATCGCTTGTCCAAGATGAACCGTATGCGGTTGACGGCTGATAATTCTGAACATAAACGGTGTCTGGATTTGCACTCTGTATCTGTATCGAGCCATCATCCGCCGCAGTGACATTCTGATTTGAATCAGTTTGCAAAGTACCGACGGTCTGAGCTTTGGCCCTCATTGCCTGAATAGTGTCCATGACATCCTTCTGCTGGGACAGGAAGGCGTCGCCCAGATCCTTGGTCCAGTCCAAGTTGTCATTCATCTTCGTCAGAAGCTCCGGAAAGAACACGAGGCCCTTGACGCTGGAATCCCAGGTTTTATTCTTGACTTCATTTTTAAAATCATCCTGCGACAGATCGGGATTATGCTTCACCCATCTTGCGGCTTCGACAATGTCAACCGGATATGTTGACGCAGCCAGCACCTGGGCGAGTAGCGAATCGGGATAAAGCGCAATAGGCGCAACAAGCTGCTCAAGCTGCGCACTGCCGTACTTCTTCTGCGCGGGCACACCGGCGTCCGGCTGGTCTTGAGCTCCCAGGAAAAATGGAACTGCGGCAAACAGAAGCGATAACACAAAGATTCTCATATTCCACCCCTTTAAATTAGGCGGCCAAGGGCCGCAACTTTAAGTAACACAGGCTTTAGCCTGTAGTTAAATTAATCTGGAAAGACAAGGAAAAATGCAGGCTAAAGCCCGCATTACTCAGATAACTTTAAAATTCCTCAACGTTAAATCAGGAGGCCTAAGGCCGCAACCCGGAATATCCAATGTCACAAAAATCATCACTTGTTACAATAGTCGTCCAACTTCCTGGGGTCAAACTCTTTCTGGATTTTTCTAGAGGGAATGGAAAGGTTCGCCTCCGCCTTGGGAATTATTTCCCCAGCTGTAATCTCAGGCTGACGAGTTCCTTCGTATTGACTTCTGGCCTCGACTATTTCCAGGATGGCTGGCTCGATTATGTTCTGTATGGCGGCGCAGTCGACAGTCCCGTCGGCACGGAAGAGCTGATCCCTGCTGAGAACCAGAGGTTTTTCGATTCTGTCCATGAACAGCATTGCCTTGAGATAGTCCTTGAAGGATTTCTCCTGCAGATTGAAGATGATTTTCCCGCGTACTCCGCCAGTGTTTTCAACCTGATGGAGTGAAAAGGCGATATAATCAAATTCCCTCTTCATTTCCTCGGAAGGCAGCATGCGGAAATATGTGGACCGCGAATCATTCCATTTCCAAGAATTATCCTTCTCGCGCATCTGAAAAACTTCGACGCACGCGGCGGCTATGGCTTTGAACTCTGCGGCTCCAGTCACCTTGAGGTTCAGCGTACTGCGTGGATCGATTGCGTCGGAGATATCGAGGCTGACTTTCAACCTCCATCCGGTGGTTGATGTTGAAAGTCTGGAATTTCCAGGCAATTTAAGACTGAACGGATATGAAGACCTGTCTCCCGGCAATATGGAGAGGTTCTTTCCGAGAACCTGTTTTTCACGGGTCCTGTAAACTGTCACCCTGCTCCTGTTCTTGCCGCTCCCGCGGGATTCCGTCCAAAACTCTTCCAGTTCAATGCACATTGAATTACAGGTCTGATCGAGTCCCCCGCCCTCAAGATGGACTGCTCCGTCCACAAGCGAACCCTGCGGATGAAACGGACTGTCCGTCTCTATCACCAATCTGCAGCCGCCTATGTTGAAAGCGCGCCTCACCGCATCCAGAAGCCCCATGTTATACCCCCCGATATTTTAAATGAAGTAGTTTCAAAACTGCCGAATTTAAGGTAGGGACGGCTCTCCGACCTGTCCGCCGTAGTCCGCCGCGGCGAACGAAGGGGGAGCCGTCCGTTTTGAGGCGGCGCGTTGCGGACTTCGGCGAGCTCAGTCGACCCGAGAACGCGCCCTACCTTCGGCATTTTAAAATTGTCCAGAATCCAATGATCAGCGACCCACTGCGGTGGCCGCAGGTTTATCAACAAGAAACTGTTAAAGGCACACACTAAAGTGTGGACTCCAAATTTTGGAGTTCAGCCTTTAGGCTGTTCTTTAGACACGCTAAAGTTTACCCGCCACAGGAGCGCCATAGGCGACCAAGGCCCGCATTACTATATTCAACTTTGAAATTCCTATACCTTTAGCGGCATTCTAACCGATGACTGACTACTGACGAAAAACGGTTCGTTTTCATTTTGAGTGGGTAAACACGCAAAATATGAAAATAATTGAATATCCAATATCCAACACGGAATGTCCAATATCCATTTTCTGGAATTCAATTACGACGGCGAAAGTCGTCCAAGGAGTGCGCAGACGAAGTCTGCGCTCTAGCGGTGACTCTGTCACCGCACTCCGGGGAATGCTTCCGCATTCGTAACAAGCCTATGAAAAGCTCACAGCCAATCAGCTCATAAGTCATAGGCAACAGGGAATAAACTCTAGAAATCCCACTCTGAGACTTCCCTCGTTTTCTACTTTCTAAATTCTACTTTCTAACTCACGCACTCACACACTTTAGAACTTTAGAACTTCCCCTCGCCTTCCCTTCATCGGTTGGATATTCCGTGTTGGATATTGGATATTCAGTCTTTCTACCCACTCGATCTGAGAAGGAGCCCGAAAAACTAGCGACCGACGACCAGCGACTGGCGACCGCTCTTTACGCGTACAAAGGGCCTAATTTTTCACAGACTCTGAAATCATCACCGCCGAAACGATCCCATATTGTAGGACGGAATATCTCGCAACAGCAGACATTGTGCATGTCGACCGGGATGCGGAGCATGGCATTGATGGTGATCATGTCCGCACCGATCAGGCCGAACGAGTTGCCGTCGTGGTTGGGGCCGATCTTCGACATGTACTCGAACGAGCTCATGTCTCTGGGCACCCAATAGGTCTCAGGCCATGTGCTGTTGGTGACATTGTTCACGTGGTCCGCCACTTTAACCGGCAATTCAACGGTCTTGCCTTCGACAACCGAGCACGTGAGAAGTTCACCGACCATGTTGTAGCGGTATGCCGTCATCGGAATTCCGCCCGGAGTACGGTAATGGCTTGATAGTCCGTCTCCTAGGAAGTATTCGAGGATTGCCCCACAGTAGGTCGTTCCGTCAATTGCCCCGTCCATAAGTTTTTTCTGGAGGGACTTGCTTTTGCGAAGAGCGGCGGAAACTTCCTGGATTGAAACTTCCCTGTCTTTGGTCACAAGTGAAATTACGTCAATCGCATAATCAAGTGCGCCTGCACCGGAATTCCGTTTGTCGATGAGCCCGTCGGGAACTATTTTGGAAACATCAACACCGGTTGCCTTCCTGATGCTTTCGGCCGTCCAGTTGGTCCTGATGTCGGCGAACAGCTGTGGCATTCCGGAAAGAAGGTTCGCTACCAGCATCCCGATTCCGTTCTTGCAGTCATTTTCCGTAGCGACAATATAGGGGGCGCGGAAACCGTTCCAGTCAAACGAACTGTTGAGGATGGATTCGGCAAGGTCAAAATTAGGATAGAGGTCTGTCCAGGCGCGCTGTCCCTGGGTTCCTGCGAATATCGCATTATATCCCTGGGAATGTTCGACATCGGCCCTGTACCCGTATTTTTTCGCCGCCGCCTTGTCCGCGAGAACGGGATTTCCGATCATCATGTCCCTGACAATCATCGCCATGAGGATTGATTCCTTAAGGAGATTATCATCAGTATATGGTTTCACGCCGGCATTGAATGCGATCTTGAAATTCTTCTTGAAATATTTAAAAGCCTTTTCCAGCTCTTCATGATCGTAAAGGCCCTTGTCGATTCTGCCGCGCAGAGCGACCATGTCAACAGAGACGGATCCCATTCCGAGATAGTCGAGAAGGGTGTTGCGGCGGACATCGGATCCGATGATCCCCATCGAGACGCTACCGACTGAAAGATAGTTTTTCCCGCGCATTTCAGCGACGGCGGCCGCGCATCTCGCAAAACGGAGGATCCTTTCAACCACATACGGAGCCATGTCCCCCTCCTCGATTTCGAGATCAGGATTGTAGATGGAGAATATGGGGCGTTTCTTTTCATCCATTGCGGCACAGAACGCCTTGAGCCAGACGGCACCGGGGCGGTCTGTCTGATTCAGACCGTAGGCCGCCTGTTGCCATTCCGAACTGCCGATTCCCTGGCAGGCTGACATCAGTTCATCGCTGTACGCCCATGAACGGCTCACCCATATATTCGCACTGACACCTTCCTTAGTATAGTACTCCTGAGCGCGTGCGCCGCTTCTTGCGCCGTATACTATTTCAGGGGCGACAACAATCCTGACAGGAGTGCCGTCCGGGAGAAAAACATTTTCAGATATGAGGTCATATACTCTTTCAACCATCTTCCATGTGCCTTCAAGATTTGATTCGTAGGCTCCGAATCTGCCGTCAGCGACCGGTGTTATGGCGATTGTAGGCACATGTCCGAAAATCTTCCTTTCGGTATGCTGAAAATGCCTCTGGCGTCCCATCAGTTTCTCGAAGTCCGGTCTTGTTGCACTCATTTATATGAACCCTCCTTGTTTTTTGTATTTTTTAAATTATTATGAAAAAGCCTTTTTTAAAGCAAAACCGTGTATATTTTAACACAAATAAAGAATCTCCTGGCATCCATCCCATCCACGCCGTTAGCTAGAGTATATTACAGACGGACGCCTCTTTAGGGCGAGCCGGAGATTCTTTATAATGAGAAGAAACATGGAGGACAATGATTACCCCTGACAAAACCGATTTTAAAAGGCTTGCCTCCAAGGGCAATCTCATTCCTGTTTTCTGCGAAATCATCGCTGATACGGAAACCCCGGTTTCAGCATACAGGAAAATAGCATTCGACAAAAATGGCAGACCTTATCCTTATTCCTTCCTGCTTGAAAGCGTCGAGGGCGGGGAAAACATCGCACGCTATTCGTTCCTTGGCGCAAACCCGCTTTGCACATTCATTCACAAAAACGGAAAAGGCATCCTCAAAAGCGGCAAAAAAACCAGTCCGGTTTCCGGAAAAGACGCATTCGAGGAAATCCACAACATACTTGAAAAATACAAGCCGGTAAAATTGCCCGGACTTCCACCGTTCTCTGGTGGCGCAGTGGGTTACGTTTCATACGATATCGTCAGCGAAGTGGAACCAAGTGTTATCCAGCCGGGGAAAAAACCTGTTGACATCCCTGAGGCCGTTTTCATGATAACTGACTCTTTCCTGGTCTTCGACAAAGTCCGCCACACAATTAAAATAATCGTTCAGGCACATGTGGAAGACAAAAACAGCGCCGGCAGGGAATATGACAAGGCGGTTGCGAAAATAAAGGGAATCATCGAAAAACTCCGCAGCCCGCTCACCATGCCTCCGGCCAGCCTGGAAGTTTCATCCGAAAACATTGAATTCAAATCAAACAAGACATATGGCGAATACTGCGAAATGGTGAAGAAGACAAAGAAATACATTCTGGACGGCGACATCATACAGGCCGTTATTTCACAGAGGTTCTCAGCAAAAATAGATGTTTCCCCCTTCTCTGTCTACAGGGCGCTCAGGATGCTGAACCCCTCCCCGTACATGTTCATCCTGAACTGCGGCGGATTCTCCCTTGTGGGCGCATCCCCGGAACTCAATGCGAAATGTCTGAACAGGGAAATAACCGTGCGCCCCATTGCCGGAACAAGGAAACGCGGAGAAACGCCGGAGGAAGATGCAAAACTCGAAAAAGAACTCCTGGCAGATCCGAAGGAGCGCGCCGAACATATCATGCTCGTGGATCTCGCGAGGAACGACATCGGGCGGATCGCCGAGACAGGAACCATAAATGTCGACGAACTCATGATAGTCGAAAAATACAGCCATGTCATGCACATCGTTTCCGACGTAAAAGGGAAACTTGATAAGAAACTCGACTCTGATTCCGTTATGCGCTCGACTTTCCCGGCGGGCACCCTGAGCGGTGCCCCGAAAATCAGGGCGATGCAGATCATAAGCGAACTCGAAAAGGAAAAACGCGGCGCATACGGCGGCGCCGTAGCCTATTACTCTTTTGACGGGAACGTCGACTCCTGCATAACCATACGCACAGCGCTGATAAAAGACGGGACAGTTTATATCCAGTCCGGCGGCGGAATCGTAGCGGACTCAGTCCCGAAAAGTGAATTTGAAGAGACCTGCAACAAGGCTAAGGCAATGATGAAGGCCATCTCCATGGCAAGGAATTTCGAGCAATAGTTTTTCCGGAAACAATGAAATTGTTTCCAGAAAAACTGTACGAGAAAATCTTGTTGGAGTTCATAGCTAGAGCCTCCTCGAAAAGGTAATCTCGAAATGAAACTTGTCTTAAAAAGTAACACAGGCTTCAGCCTGTAGTCAAATTAATCGGGAAACACAAGGAAAATTGCAGGCTAAAGCCCGCATTACTATAATTCAACTTTGAATTTCCCATACGATCTACTTAGAGGATGGTGCACTGGACGCTGCTCTCAATGATTCCTGCGGAAATCGCATAGCGGACAAGGCCGGAGGTGTCGTGGATATCCAATTTATGCATCACGCTCTGCCGATGTTTCTCAACGGTCTTGATACTGATGCCAAGGTCGTCTGCGACCTCTTTGTTGGAACGGCCTTCGGCAACTAGCTGGAGCACCTCCCGTTCGCGCGAGGACAGATGCGCATCTGTTTTCGTCCTGTGACCGGCGCGGGTGAAGCGGGGTGTCGGGCCAGACTCTTCCTGATTCTGATTGCTTAAACGCCTGTCGATTGACGGACTGTAGAAAAACTTCCCCTTATGTATTTCCCTGATCGCCTTGGCGAGGATGTGGGCGGAGGTTTGTTTTATCAGATATCCCTGCGCTCCGATTGCCGCCACCTGCCCGACATAGGCGTCGTCGGCGTGCGCGGAGAGGATCAACACCTTCGGAGGAGGGATAATCTGCTGGAGAATCCGCTTGGCGGCCTCCATGCCGTTAAGTTGCGGCATCGCAAGATCCATGACGACGACGGCGGGCCGAAGCTCCAATGCAAGTTTCACCGCCTGCAATCCGTTGACCGCTTCGCCGACAATCTCAAAGTCACCTTCTATTTCCAGGAGCGCCTTAAGTCCCTCTCGGACGATCAAGTGGTCGTCGGCCAGCAAAACAGTAATTTTTTTCATATTTTTACCCGATATCCAATATGGTTTTAGTTTTTTTAACTTAACCGGCTACGCCGGGGTTTAAGATATTTTGACAGGATAATAGGATTCCAAGGATATTCATATCTGTCCGCATTCATCAAGAAAAGAACGCGTCAGCAGAGTGACGCGGCTACAGTCCGCCTAGGCGGATAGCCACGTCACTCTGCTGACGTGCTCTCTGATTGCAATTTAGTATTCAAATCCAATTTATCCCGTTATCCTGTCTAAAATACAATTTCCTATCCGTGAACTTAATCGGCTTTGCCAGGACTTGTGCGCCGCAGTGTACGGTTCACCACATCATCTCCTACGCACACACTTCCAAACCCGCCTTGCCGCCGCTCCGGATCGGTATTTTCACTCTGACGGCGGTGCCTTTACCCGGTGCGGATTCTATGGAGAAAGCGCCTCCGATAAGTTCCACCCGTTCACGCATTCCAATAATGCCCAATGCTCCGCGCCGCTTCAAGCCGAGTGCGTGATTCACATCAAACGATTTGCCGTTGTCACTTATCTCCATGCAGATTCCGTCGGACTGTACCCGGATGGACACTTTCGCCTGGCTGGCTTGCGCATGTTTGGTGACATTGGTGAGCGCCTCCTGTGCGACGCGGAAAAGCATCGTCCGTTTGAGATTGCTCAACTGTTCAATCCTATCGGCCGTCATGGATGTGAAATGGATTTGAAGACCGGTCCGTTTCCCGAACTCCTTCATAAAGGCGAGGAGTGCCGGAACTAACCCGAGGTCGTCCAGCATCGCCGGACGCAGTTCGCGTGCGAAGCGGTGTACTGCAGCAACCGACTTTTCAACCAGCCGCTGTGTGATGGAAATCTTCTTTTTCAGATTTCCGGAATTATTGGTGGCCTCTATTTTCAGGGCGGCGAGCCTGACATTTATGCCGGTCAGTATCTGGCTGATATCATCATGCAGTTCGCGGCTGATGTGTTTACGTTCTTCTTCCTGCGCCAGCAAAATCTGGTGCGACAGATGCCGCAACTGTTCCTGCATGAGACACGACTCCGCCAGAAGTTTATCATAATGCCGTTGGCTTTTCCTGAGAGCCACGTCCGCCGTCTTCCTCTTGACGGTTTCACAGTGCAGACGTTTTCTCGCGTTGGTCAGTTCAAGCTCAAGGCGGTGCGACTTTGTGTTCACAGGAAAGACTCCATTTATATATGGAAGAACTTAACCGACAAAAACTTAAAATCAACTGCTCGTCTGAAATCCCGCAGTCTTATGCATAAAGATTCTGGCGAGTGACCGCTTCCAGAGGAACCCGAGAAAAATCGACAGGATGGTGAAAAAAAACGCCCCGATCACACAGGCGACCCGTGCTTTTTTAACCAATATCAGCTCTTCCCGGCCCAGCCGCAGCTCCAATTCACCTGCGTCAATCCGGATTTTCCCAATATTATAAGTGTTTTGCCCATAATCTCTTCCCCGTTGGAATGCGCCTGACAGAATCTGTCAGTTGAAAATCTTTTCTACAATAAACCGCCGGAATCCGGATTTCCAAATGTCCAAACCCTTTTCCAACTCCAGAGCTCCTTCTCAAATCTTCACTCTGAAATTCGTTTTCCACTTTCTAAATTCCACCTTCGGATCTCCTAACTTTCCCTCGCTTTCCCCTCATCGGTTGGATATTCATTTTTGCGCAGATTTACCCGCCTCCGGCGGCGCCGTAGGTTTATGCGCCGTGGCATGCGACCAGGGCTTGACTGCGCTTTTAAACTAAGCGAAGCGCAGCAAGAGGCGGGTAAACACCTTGCTGGCATCTTTTTTAATGTGGAACAGGCGTCTCGCCTGTTCTTCAAGAAGAAAAAAATTAAGAACAGGCGAGACGCCTGTACCACACTCTTTTAATTAAGAACGCCTAAGCATCAAACTTTGAAATTCCTAAACTATGAACTTAACCGGCTTCGCCGTGACTTGTTTTGACGCTTAGCATATATGGATTGCTATGCAATCATGCCGTAAAATCCCAGCGAATCCGGCCAACTTGATTCACCCCACTCCCAAATCACCGGATCATTCAATCCCCATAGGGTGTTCACCCCACTTGGAAGTAGGTGTACACCCCATATCACGAAGGCAGGACGCACACTACGGTATTCTCCAGGATCAAGAAACAAGAACTAATCCGAAGGTCGAAAGAAAGGAGGCTCAACAATCAAGATGCCGGCGACTCGGGGAGGCATGACAGTACGAACAGTAGTTTGACAATAAAACAATCACCAAACACGAAAAGGAAATGAATATGAAAACTCTAATCGCAATTTTTATGCTGGCTGGCTTGGTCGTAGTATCGGGATGCTGGAGCACGCAGGAAAGTACCCAGGGCGGTATCGCTCCGGTAAATGAGGAATTCAGCATCACCGTCCCGTCAACCACCACAATCAAACAGGGCGAGCAGGCAGCCATTACTGTCACTCTGAACAGAGGCGCCTTTTTCAAACGTGACGTGCAGTTGGATCTCAAAGCGGACGGAATCGCCATACTGCCTACAGAAATACTGGTCAAAGCGAGCGACAAGCCCGATGTAAAAGTCCAGCTTACAGTAGCTAAAATCGCCGCTATCGGCGATTACCGTGTCTCCGTCACCGGAACTCCGTCAAGCGGAAAAGCAGCCTCGACAGTATTCATTGTCAAGGTTATAGCCCAGTAATTTCAATGCTCTTGCAGTGCCGCCCGCACTGGCGGCACTGCAACCAACTACGAAAAAAACAAAAAAAGGGAAATTAAAATGAAGAAATTAATTATGCTCGCAGTGATGGCAGTCATCGCCGCCGGATTCTTTGCCGCGTGCGCATCGGTTCCAAAACACAGCAATATGACCGGTAGCTGGAAATACACATTCGAAGAAAACGGCAAAGATGGAGTCTATAAGGGGACAATGACCATAGCCCAGAATTCCTACAAGCTGAGCGGCAAATGCAATGACGCCTTTGGCGAATTTGAACTCTCCGGTTCCATCTCGGAAAACGGCCCAAAATTCCTGCTTGACGGGAAACGCAGCGACCTGAAACGCAACTTCCATCTGAACGGCGTACTGTCCTCCGACAATGAATTCGAAGGCACTTACAGCACCGACCAGAATACATCGGGCACAATGAAGGGAACCAGAGTCAGCGCCGACTGATTTTTTTTTAAGGTATGACAAATCCGCAATCCCCCGGCGCAAACCGGGGGTTGCGGATGAATCCTTATAACGGAATGGTAGGTGTTCACCCCATAGCAAACGGTGCGCACGCGTGCTATGATGATTTCAATTTCAAAGTTTTGCCTGATACTGGACGCACAGTCTAATTTAAGAAAAAAGGATACTGCCGATGCAAACGGTTCATAAGATTGTTACCTGGCTTTCCGTGGCGGTTCTACTGGTGGTCGCACTGGGGGTGCTGGTATCATTCCAAGCTTTCAAACAAATGAAGGAAGCGTCCGAAGAGAGAAAACATACCTTCATTGTAATAAACAGCGCGGACGATCTGCTGTCCGCATTGAAAGATGCCGAGACTGCCCAGCGCGGTTATGCGCTCACCGGAGACGAGGCGTTTCTGAGACCGTATCTGGCAGTGTGCGACAATATCAGAGGCCAACTGAAAGAATTGCGCGAACTCACCCTGCTCCGTGATGCCCATAAGCATCTGGATGCGCTTGCCCCTCTGATGGATGCGAAAATGACCGAAATGTCGCATGTCATTGACTTGAGCCGCAAGAATGACATGTCTGCCGTGCAGGCGGCTGTTAGCGGCGGTGGGGGTAAACGGCTGATGGATTCGATCCGCGCCGAGATGAAGGGCTTCATCCAGATAGAGGAGAACGCACTGGTTCAGCGCGATGCAAAGTTCCAGTCGGATATGCGCCGTCTGTTTGCCTTCATGGCAATCGCAAGTTTGTTTACACTGTTTCTCGCTTTTTCCTTCGCCTGGCTGATGTACCGAGAATCACAGCAAAGGCTGAAGAACCTGCTCCATCTTGAGACACAGCGTCTGCTCCAGGTACAGGAGGAGCTGAATAAACAGCTCCAGAAGGTCAACTACACTTTACAGATCAGCGAGGAAAAACTCGCAGTCACGCTCAACTCCATTGGCGATGGAGTCATCGCAACCGATGCCGACGGACGGGTTACGCTCCTGAACCCGCTTGCCGAAAAACTCACCGGCTGGATGCTGACGGAAGCCGCCGGCCTCCAGATAGACGAGATTTTCCACATCATCAACCAGGAAACCCGTAAACCCTCCACCGTCCCAGTAAAAGAAACCCTGGAGAAAGGCACGATTCAAGGTCTGGCGAACCACACCATACTGATTGCACGCGACGGCAGTGAATGCGTCATCGCCGACAGTTGCGCACCGATTCGGAACCGTGACGGGCGGGTGATCGGCGCCGTGCTGGTGTTCCGCGACGTCACTGAGGGGAGAGAGATAGAGATCGGGATGGAAAAGACACTGAAAGAACTTGCGATCATTAAAAAATCCGCAGATGAAGCCAGTGAATTCGCGGAAAACCTGATCAACACCGTACGTGAACCCCTGATCGCTCTTGACCAGGATCTGAGGGTGGTTAAAGCCAGCCGTTCATTCTATGATTTCTTCAAGGTGACCACGGATGAGACTATAGGGAAGCTTATATATGATCTCGGAAACCACCAGTGGGATATCCCAAAGCTGAGGGAACTTCTGGAAACCATCCTTCCAGAAAAAGCGACTTTCGACAACTATCAAGTCGAACATGACTTCTCAACCATCGGCAGACGCATAATGCTTCTGAATGCCCGGCAGATTCAACGGGTGCTGGGAAAAGAACGGATCATCCTTCTCGCCATCGAGGACATCACCGAACGCAAGCAGGCCGAAGAGGAGTTGCTCAAGGCGGGGGCTTTGCAGAGTGCGATTTTCAACAGCGCGAATTTCTCGAGCATCGCCACCGACGCGGCGGGCGTCATCCAGATTTTCAACGTGGGCGCGGAACGAATGCTTGGCTATGCGGCCGCTGACGTGATGAACAAAATCACACCTGCCGACATTTCCGATCCGCAGGAAGTAATTGTCCGTGCTAAGACATTGAGCGCGGAACTCGGCACACCGATCACACCTGGATTCGAGGCGCTGGTATTCAAGGCATCACGCGGCATCGAGGATATCTACGAGCTGACCTACATCCGCAAGGACGGCAGCCGATTCCCGGCGGTCGTATCGGTCACAGCACTGCGCGACGCTCAAAACACAATCATCGGCTATCTGCTGATCGGAACTGACAATACCGCACGGAAACAGATCGAAGCGGAACAGAAGAAACTCGATCAGCGCCTCCGCGACCAGCAGTTCTATACCCGATCCCTTATCGAATCCAACATCGACGCGATAATGACCACCGATCCGTCCAGTAGCATCACCGATGTCAATCGGCAGATGGAATCTCTCACTGGCTGTACGCGCGACGAACTGATCGGCGCGCCGTTCAAAAATTACTTCACCGATCCGGAAGAGGCCGAGGCAAGCATCAAACTGGTGCTGAGCAAAAAGAAAGTCAAAGACTACGAACTCACCATCCGCGCCAGAGACGGCAAGGAAACCGTGGTTTCCTTCAACGCCAACACCTTCTATGACCGCGACAGGACGTTGCAGGGCGTGTTCGCCACCGCACGCGATGTCACGGAACGCAAACGCAGCGAGAAGGCGCTCCAGGAAACGAACATCGCACTTGAAGGCGCAAAGTCCGTGGCGGAAAAAGCGAACCTCGCAAAATCGGATTTCCTTTCCAGCATGAGCCACGAATTGCGAAGTCCGCTAAATGCGATACTCGGTTTCGCACAACTGATGGATTCGGCATCCCCTCTGCCGACAGACACGCAGAAGGAGAACATCGCACAGATCCTACAGGCGGGGTGGCATCTGCTGAAACTAATTAACGAAATCCTGGATCTCGCCGTAATCGAATCCGGAAAGGTTTCACTATCGCGTGAGTCGGTTTCCTTGTTCGATCTCATGTCCGAATGTCAGACCATGATGGAACCGCAGGCTAAACAACGTGGCATCAGTATGACGTTCCCGAAGTTCGTCAAACCACTGTTCGTCAGCGCAGACCGGACCCGCTTAAAACAAATTGTCATCAACCTTCTCTCCAATGCGATCAAATACAACAAAGAGGGCGGATCGGTTTCCGTAGACTGCACAGTCCGCACATCGAAACGCATCCGCATCAGCGTAGCCGACACCGGTGCCGGACTGCATCCGGAAAAACTGGCACAGCTATTCCAGCCGTTCAATCGTCTCGGACAGGAGGCGGGCACTGTGGCGGGCACGGGCATAGGTCTGGTTGTCACAAAACGGCTGGCAGAATTGATGGACGGCGTCCTCGGCGTAGAAAGCACGATCGGGGAAGGAAGCGTGTTCTGGTGCGAACTGGATTCGGCGGCGGCTCCGAAACTTTTCGTCCAGTCCAATGAAACCGAAACCACGACTCATCCGCAACTGCCGCTCAGCGCACTCCAACGCACCCTGCTCTATGTCGAGGACAATCCGGCGAATATGAAGCTGGTCGAACAGCTTATCTCGCGATTCCCAGACATACGACTGCTGACTGCGGTCAACGGAATTATCGGCGTCAAGCTCGCCAGTTCCGCCCATCCGGATGTGATCCTCATGGACATAAATCTCCCCGGAATCAGCGGTGCCGAAGCATTAAAAATCCTGCGCAAATCCCCGGACACGGCGCATATCCCCGTAGTCGCCCTCAGCGCCAATGCCATGCCCCGGGACATCGAGAAAGGACTGGAAGCCGGATTCTTCCGCTATATCACAAAACCAATCAAAGTCAAAGAATTCATGGAAACTCTGAACGCAGCAATGGAACATGCTGCGGAAAGGAAGGGATAAGAGAGGTTGTGGAGAGAGTATGGGAGTGTGGGGGTGTGGGTGAAAAATAGTGGCACAGTGGCCAAACACAGAAAAGGTTTTAACGGAGATGATTTTTTTTGGAGTCCAGCCTTTAGGCTGTCTTGGTATTCAGCAACTTTGAAATTCCTTAACGTAAATATAGACAAGCTGAAGTTTACCTGCCTCTGGCAGCGCCTTCGGCGACCAGGGCTTGAACTCCAGCTTAAGAAATCAACTCAAATGATGGATAGAAAAAGTGAAAGAAATATCGGACAATCAATTCTTAGACTGCAAACCATCTCCGAAAATCCTAGTCGTGGACGACATGCCTGCGAATGTCCTCCTGCTGGTGAAAATGCTCAAGGAGCGCGGCTATAACCCGCGACCGATGCTCAGCGGCAGATTGGCTCTGGAGGCCGCCCGGGCAGAACCGCCCGACCTGATACTGCTCGACATCATGATGCCGGAAATGAACGGCTACGAAGTCTGCCAACAGTTGAAGGCGGACAATTTACTGAAAGACATCCCAGTCATTTTCATCAGCGCGCTGGACGGGACGATAGACAAGGTGAAGGCGTTTCACGTGGGGGGAGTTGACTATGTGACCAAGCCGTTCCAGTTTGAAGAAGTCTATGCCCGCATCCAGACACATCTGCAGTTGCGCCGACTGGAAAAACTCCGTGACGAACTCACACACATGGTTGTACATGATCTTGGAAACCCGCTCCTGGTCATCTTCAGTTTTCTGGATATTCTGGAATTCAACGAAAAACAAAATCTATCCGAGGGAGCCCGGAGATTCATTACGCTTGCGCGACTCGGTGCCGAAGAACTGCGCGAAATGATAACTTCAATACTCGATGTCAGCAGGATGGGGGCGGGCGAGATGAAACTCAAACGCGAACTGTGCGCCCCAGACACTCTAATCCGCGCCGTGTTGGACTCAAACCAGCCCCTGCCCGGCAAGCGCACGGTTATTCTTGACGCACTGCCATCGCTGACCGTCACAGCCGATGTGGCTTTGCTCCGCCGTGTGCTCCAGAACCTGCTCCGCAACGCGCTCAGCTACACCCAGCCCGAGGGCGAAGTCCACATCGCAGTCACGGCAGACGTCAGCGAAGTCCGCATCGCAATCATCGACAATGGCCCCGGCATTGCGCCTGAACACCACAATTGCATCTTTGAAAAATTCGGACAAGTCGGAGACCAGGATAATCGCATTGGCACAGGGTTGGGATTGACCTTCTGCAAACTGGCCGTCGAAGCCCATGGCGGTCACATCGGTGTTGAAAGCGAAATCGGCAAAGGCAGCACTTTCTGGTTTACCCTGCCAAGGACGAGCGGGTGAGATTGTGGGGAAGTGCGTAAGTGCGTAAGTGCGTAAGTATGGGAGTGTGGGATACTAATACCAAGTTGCATTCAAAAGAGTAAGGCGGTTTTCTCTGCCCCGTCGAATGACTGGGGTAAACCGCCAATTAATCGTCGGGTTAAAACCCGACATACTTATAATGATGAAAGCGAAACAGTATAAGTCGCAATCAAAGAGCACGGCAACAGAGTGCCGCGGCTACAGAAAATCCGAGCTGTGGCCGCGTCACTCTGCTGACGCGTTCCTTCCCCGATGAATACAACTCGGTATGGGCGTGAGAGTCAAGATTTGAAAAATATAAAAAGGGAGAACTGCCATGGTTTTATGTCCAATTGCATTATTGTCCGGATGTAAGAAATGTCCGGTGTTCAAAGTCTGTCCTCTGAAAACCGTCATAGGCGACTACACGGAACCGATAAAGAAACAGGCTCCAAGGAAGCCGGGGAAATAGAATTTAAATGAAACGCGGGAGCCTGATGACGGCTGAGAGCCGCAACGTCAGTCGTCAGTCGTCAGTCGTTGGTCGTTGGTCGTTGGTCGTCAGTCGTCAGGTGTCGGTGACTGATCACTCGGACACTCGGCCACTTTTGATAACTTTAAAATTCCTTAACGACTAATAATATGGAAAAGTGCATTTGAAAACAAATGGTGAAAAAAATCCAACTACTGCTCCAGCCACCAATGACTGGGGCCGGCGCAACCACGTACGGACGTTCGTGCTCATGGCGGTGACCATCCTTGGAATTTATCTCTGCTACCTGATGGCCGCACCTTTTTTACCGGCAATCGTATGGGCGCTGGCGCTCGCAATCCTATCTAATCCATTGCAAAAATGGCTTGAATCCAAGAAAGTCAAACCCGGACTGGCGGCGGCCATCTGCGTATCTGCGACCTTTTTCATCGTGGCCGTTCCTGCGGCATTCGTCGGCAAACAGCTTGTCCAGCAGGCTGTGAGCGGTGCGGAACTCATCAATGCCAAATTCGAATCCGGCGAATGGCAGCACGCCATCGAAAACCAACCGCGACTTTCATCCCTAGTCAACTTGGTCGGCAGGCATATCGATCTGCCGGGAACCGTGAAGACTTTCACCGGCTGGCTGACCGGCTTCGCCGGACCAATCGTCACGGGATCAGTAATGCAGATTATCGGCTTCTGCATCACATTCTATCTGCTTTTCTTTTTCCTGAGAGACCGCCACCTAACGCTCAGTTCACTCCGGTCCCTGTCACCCCTATCTGCGACGGAGACGAAACACATGTTCGGACGGATCGCCGACACAGTCTATGCCACAGTTTACGGAACACTGGCAGTCGCCGCCCTGCAGGGTTTTCTGTGCGGGCTGATGTTCTGGTGGCTTGGTCTGCCACTGCCACTGCTATGGGGAGTAGTAATGGCTCTGCTGGCTCTTGTGCCGGTTCTGGGAGTTTTTGTCATTTGAATTCCGGCTGCCATTTTCCTGGCACTGGAAGGCAGTTGGGAAAAAGCTCTGATTCTTTCGTTGTGGAGTGCGATTGTCGCAGGCAATATCGACAATCTGCTCCGCCCAATCCTGATGGGGAACCGCCTGAAATTCCACACCATCCCCGTCTTCATATCAATACTCGGAGGAATGCTTCTGTTCGGCTCATCCGGACTCATCCTGGGCCCCGTAATCCTCACAACAGTCACAACGCTTCTGGAATTCTGGCGCAGCCGGGTTTCACCACTCTAATTTAATTCGCTTAAAATCATCCAATCTCGAAATCATCAGATCTTACAATCTTCACAGTAGGTGTTCACCCCATGGTGAAGTAGGTGAACACCCCATAGGAAGCATTCCGGTACCGGCCTACATTGCATTCAAAGAAAAATCCGATAGCGGAACGGAGAAGGGATGATCCACTGTTGGGGAACGATTAAATTATTTAACAGAGGAGAAACAAAATGAGTTTAGGAACGGTATTACTGATTGTCTTGATTCTGATTCTCGTGGGTGCGATACCCGCGTGGCCCCACAGCAAAAACTGGGGGTACTTCCCAAGCGGCGGACTCGGACTCGTTGTCGTAATTCTGCTCATCCTGGTTCTTATGGGTCGGATATAGCGAATAAAAGATACGTAAATTTTACAATAAAAAAGGAGAAATGTTTATGAAAATTGATGTCGCAAAATTGATGAGTGTAGCTGTTGTTGCCGGAATGATGTCTTTAACGGGTTGCGGAGAGAAGCCAGGGGTTGCGGAGAAAACCGGCGCCACAGTTGACAAGGCAGTTGACAAGACCGTAGAAGCGGTAAAAACCTCAGCAGATAAAACCGCTGATGCAGCAAAAGCGGCCACAACCGCAACAAAAGATGCTACCGGCAAGGCAATTGAGAAAACCGGCGCGGACATGCAGAAATAGGAAAAACATATAGAAAAAACCAGTCAGGTTTTTCACGGGCGTACATAAAAAATATGGGACAGAATCCCAAAGAAGGAGATTACAGAATGAAGCTATTACCAGTTAACATGGGAAGAAGAGTGCGTTTCGCGTTATCCGCGAAACCGGGAAGCAAAGTGTTTGTTGCAGGAACGTTCAACAAATGGAATCCAACAGCAAATCCATTGACGGATGCCCCGGACAGCGGACAGTTCAAGTTAGCTATGCATGTTCCGAAGGGAGCGCACGAGTACAAGTTTGTCGTCAACGGCATCTGGACTGCAGATCCCAAATGCACGAATAGCGCTCCGAATGCGTACGGCTCCATGAACAGTATGCTTAAAGTCTGAAGAGTTTAAAAGAACAATTCAACAAGAGGAGGAACAAGCAATGAAGAAATCAATGAAGAAGTTACTCGTGTGTCTTGCCGTTGCAGTGGTGTCGACCGGTGTCATGGCGGACACAAAACCGTTCAACCTGAGTCTTACGCCGAATGTAGCCGTCTACCCGCGGACCGACACTATCGAGGGTTTGACCATCAGCGTCTGGGGTGAAAACCAGCAGACATCGCTAGCTCTGGGAATTGCCAACGGCACCGTCGGCGACAGTGCTGGCTTAAGCTGGGGATTCATCCTCAACTATGCGAACGACTATAAAGGCATTCAATGGGCGGCGATCAACTACACCAAAAACAACGAACTTGGCTGGCAATCAGGGTTTGTGGACTATGTCTGGGGCACCATGATGGGATTACAGGCAGGCGTTGTAAACTACGCTGGCAAAGTAACAGGGCTGCAATTCGGAATAGTCAACTACACTGACGATGTGGATGCCGGTCTCCAGATCGGGATCGTCAACATTATCCGCAGCAACAAGAGCTGGTTCAGCGATCTGCCGAACAGTCTGGCACCGGCGATGATTTTCGTCAACTGGTGATG
>CAMCYE010000018.1 GCA_945883805.1 Victivallis vadensis
ATTTTGATGTCGCTTCAACTGATATGCGGGTCCACTCTCTGAGCCTGTCCGGATGTCCAAACAGAGTCTGGAGTTCACGCAGAACCACCTGATAGCTGCAGCCTTTCAAAATATCCGCCTGGAAAAATATATTCTTCTTCAAATCAGCCAGGTCGTCCGGGCAGACCACGTCGGAGGCCTTGTGCCGCCACATGATACAATGGCGGTTCCCCGATTTATTCACCAGCGTAAGCAGATCTGTCCAGCCGCTACAGGTCAAAAGACGGAGGTTCGGAATGGTCAGCACATAATCAAGTTTATGTGTGAGGTTTTCACAGCAACCGTAGCATGTCGCACCAAATCTGGCAAAAATCTTTTTCTGGTATTCCAACAGGAATTCGTTGAACATGTCCGGGCTGATAAGGTCGAACTCCTGGGAATTGCCATGAATCCAGCAGTCCTTCAAGCCATAAATGCCCGAATTGTTTTCCCGCAGCGGGTCGCTCAGGAACATTGCTCCATCGGTGTTCGGCAAAATATTGCCAGCCTCCTCAATTGCATCGAGTTTTGACATTTCACCCATATATACTGTTTTCATTAGGCGATGAACCAGTTCGGGTGACTCGATCATGTCCATCATAATCTGTTCCATGCCCCGCAAATCTGCGGCGGGATTGCAGATTGTTCCGCCGCTGTAGTAGCCGTTTATGGGACTGACGCGGACAGGCATGCTCTTTCCGAGGATATCGGCGAGTTGCGCACGCGCCGCTTCCGTAGCCGTCAAATTCATCTTGTAACGTGGCACAACAAGCCGGTCGAAATCGGATTCCGAAACCAGTGCCGACTTATACTTCCAGGCGGCGCCAGTTTCATTAAGATTTTCGCGTTCGATGTCAATACCCCAGACATTTGACGGATAGACATCAAAAATGGCATTCATGGTATAATAATCGTTAACCGGAGTATCGTCTCCAATTTCATTCTTGATGAGCAGTCTCTTGAAATAGATTTCAAGCTCCCTATGCGTTTGGTTCTTGCAGACCAGACTTGAATCCGGAAGAAGTTCCGTCCAGCAGCCAACCGGATTGCACCACACCGGTGGACGGTCCGGTTTGCGGAGCCCCATCACATCCCGCCAGCGTTTCTTGATGCTTGCCATTCTGGGCGAACGGGCAAGTTCCGCCACCTTTGAGGCCAGTTCCCGTATCAACTGTCTTTCCCCTTCCGGAGAAACTGCCAGACGATTCAGATCCGTAAATATTTTTTCACAGTAAGCCATTGAATGAAACTCCTTTTTATATCCGCCTCCCGGCAAAATTACTGGTTCAGTCTTTTCCCAGGGCGAGTTCGTCTCGCCGTAGTAGCTCAATCTATTGCGCGTTCCCCGGTTTTCCAAGCTTCACCCAAAAAAATCTCGGGCAGGAATGGTTAAATTAAGCGGCCACCCCAGTCATCCGACGGGGCAGGAAGCGCCGCAACTCTTTTAGGAGACACACTAAAGTGTGAACTCCAAAATTTGGAGTCCAGTCCTGGTCGCACGCCACGGCGCGTAAACCTTTGGCGCCACCATAGGCTTGCGCGCCTCAGGTGTGCGGGTAAACACCTTGCTGGCATCTTTTTTAATGTGGTACAGGCGTCTCGCCTGTTCTTCAAGAAGAAAGAAATAAGAACAGGCGAGACGCCTGTACCACACTCTTTTAACTAAGAATGCCTACGCATCAAACCTTGAAATTCCTATACTTGCACTTAACCGGCCAGCGCCGGAACTTTCGGGTGCTAAATCTTAAGGTAGGGCGCGTTCTCCGCAACGCGCCGCGGACGGCTACGGAGAGCCGTCCCTAACCTGTAACACGAAAAATACAATTTCCTATACAATCAAGTTACTTCAATCAAAACACAGGCGTGTTCAATATTGATCCAGCCCTCACCTAAGGTGATTCTTGATGAACGGTTTATGCGCCGCCAGGAGGCGGTTCCCCATCTCGAGAACTTGATCGGCGGTGAGGTGCGAGCATACCGGATCCATCCGCAATGCCATCAACGCCTTCTCCATACTACCCTCGAAACACGCGTCAACACCCGCATTGAACGCCCTGGCGAAAGGTTCGACAAAGCTGAGGATGGGATCCGGCAACGGGCCGAAGGCTATTGGTGAGAATCCGTTGCGGTCAACACGTACTGCAGTCTCCACCACAGTCCCAAGTGGCAGATTCGAGATCTGTCCGATGTTCGGGACGTTACCTACATCAATGAAAGAGCGACTTTCAACATGGGCGCTGATGATGTCGGCCGCCGTTTCGCGGCTCCTGACAAAGCTCTCCCTGGGCAGTTCGGTGGCGATGCTTTTTTCCAGGTTTTTCCTGCGCGTGTTGAAACCGTCGCGCCGTTCCTTGATGGTGGTACGGATCAGCTTGTACTTCTTCATGTTTGTCCTGCTGGTGATGTACTGCGGGAAGAACTCGCAGGTGTGCCGGTCGCCCAAGTAGGGCATGACGCCTGTCAGACGGAACAGTTCGGTGGCAAGTTCGCGGTTCGAATGGAATCCCATGGCGTCCGGTGACGATTCGCGCAGCATATCGGTAAAGCTCTGATTCTTAATGCGCCGCTCCAGGTCGGCGATAACGTCCATTTTCGGAGTGCTTGCTTCGGTCATCCAGAAAAAATGGTTCAACCCCGCGTACCTGACCGATATCTGGTCTTCCGACTCAAGTTTGTAGAAACGCTTGAAAAACTCGAGGTTCTCAAAAAGACCGTGACAAAGTCCCACGACCGGCCCAGTGCATACCCTGCAAAGAATCTGAGTAAGTGTCGTCATCGGATTCGAGTAGTTCAGAACCATGGCGCCTGGGGCGTAACGGTTTATGTCCTCGCCCAGCTTCTTGAACACGTTGAAGTTCCGCATGAGTCGCGCCCAGCCTCCGGGGCCGGAGGTGTCTCCCACCGTGTGAAAAATGCCGTATTCCTCCGGGATCGAGAGGTCGTGCGCCATGGCGTCGAATCCGCCGGTGGAGATGGTGATGGTGATATATTCTGCGCCTTTGAAAGCCATGGGAAGGTTGTCGGTGGCGGTGAATGTGGCGGGAGTCTTCAGCTCCCTGTTCAGCTTCATCAGGTATTTCTGAACCAGCATGGCGGCAGGTTTGTTGATGTCATAGAGGACGAACTCGGAATCGGCAATGGCCGGAGTGAGCATCATGTCCTTTACCAGGCTTGGGGTCCAGGCGTTGCTGCCCCCGCCTACAATCACAATTTTTCTCTTGCTCTCTTTTTTCATTTTAACTTTCCTTTTTTATAATGTCTGATGGCTTGAAATTGTTCAAGCATGGCCCAGAAGTTTTCAGGCGGCACATCGGCCTGGATGTTGTGGATGGTGGCGAAGACATAACCGCCGCCGTGGCTTAAGGCTTCAACGGACCGTTTCACGTCATCCCGCACCTGCTGCGGTGTCCCCCGCGGCAGAGTCTCCTGGGTGTTAACCCCTCCACCCCAGAAAACAATGTCACGCCCGAATTCCCGTTTGATCCTGTCTGGCGCCATGCCTGCGGCAGTAGTTTGCACGGGATTAAGAATATCAATACCGACTTCAATGAAATCAGGGATCAGCTCCGTTATCGCGCCGCAACTGTGGAAAAATATTTTGGCATTCGGGGCTTTGGATTTAATGAATGAGAAAAGCTTTTTCTGCCGCGGCTTGAGCAAACTGCGATACATTTCCGGGGAGACAATCAGGTTTTGCTGGGTTCCCAGGTCATCGCATTCGGCTACGACATCGGCGCGTTCTCCGGCGATGGAGAGGATTGCGTCCCAATATCTGATTTTGTTCTCCAGAATCCTGTCCAGCAGATACTCGGCTGTTTCCGGTTCGGCGGCCAGGTCTGTATAAAAATTCTCATAGTTGCGGATCCGGAATCCCATTTCAAAAAGCCCGGCGCAGTTGCGGTCCACCACCAAGGCCTTATCTGCAGGAATCGCCAGGCTCTTCGCTTTCAATGCGCCCCAGTCGATATAATCTGCGGGATCCGGAAACTTATATTTCATGATATCCGCCAAGTCCACACAGGAACTCAATGGCGCATTACCAACTTCATTGAAGTAGAAATCGGAAGACTTGTTCATCTGCCATGGGATCTGCCACTCATCCAGATAATCAGTCATATCACCGTTTTGCTTGAGCTTTCCCAGGTCATGAATGCGCGGCGGACCCAGCCTGACCGTATCCACCCCCAGTAAATCCAGATTTTCCGGAGAAGGGATGACAATCTGCTGGATCATGTCGTGCATGACACTCTTTCCGCAAGGTATGTTCCTGGCCTGCATCGCCCGTTCATAGGCAACGGCTGAAATTGATGTGACCGTAGTGCCACCCAAATCAAAAGGAATCAAATCAGCTTCCCTGTGATTAAGCGCCGCTAAAACTCTTTCCCGTGAATTCATACAGTTCCTTTTATTTGCATGAGATGATTTCAAAACTCAAGAAACGTTCGTGACCTGCCTTCGCTAAGATGCTACGGCAAGGCCCGCAAGCACGACCCTCCATCACGCCACAGCGGATAAAAATGGATGGCGAGGCTTGTCCGAGCCGCAGTTTTGAAATTGGCTCAATTAATCAGGCTAAAACATTCCCGTCAGGAATCAGTAGCTGATTACTGGCGGTTCGGCTGGGATGCACCACGGTTGTTGCCACCGCCTCTTCCGCCCTGCGGAAACGGATTTGCCGAAGTCATGTCATAGACATTTTTGACATATGCCTCAAACTGCGCAGACTGGTCGTCGCGATACCCGATCTGTTTTGCCAACTGCTGAAGGGCGACACTGCGCTCAGTCTCGAAGAGATCCCTCATCTGACGTGAATTGTCAAATATCTGACGCCGTATTTCAGATGCGTTTTCAGCTTCCGGATTCTGTGACAGCTCATAAAGAAGCTGATTATTTTCAGCAACCATAGGGAGAAGCTTGTTGTGGTTGTCAAGCTGTTCGGGAGTCATTGATTTCGTATCGATCTTCTTGAAAAAATCAATCTGGCTGGCAGAATTCTCCTGCATCTGTTTTGTGAAACTGTTCCTGCGTTCCACCATGGCGGCATAGCGTTCAGGATCGGTTTCCTTAAGATTTTCCATGGCGTTCCGCCCCCTGTTCCGGTTTGAATTGTCATTCCGCACGTCGGCGACAGGTTCAGCACTCTGCATATTGGAAAAGTCCAGGTTCATAGAAGACGAGGGACTCGCAGTTTTCTTCTTTTCAGGCACAGCAGGATTTTTCCTGCTCAAATTGGCATCCACTACTTTCTTCAGACTGACAAGCTCCGATTCGGCTTTAATGGCCCTGGACTTATTTACCATCGAAGAATAACCAAAACAAGCGCAGGCAAGAAGCAGGACAACAATGGCGGACCCGGTCAAAACAGATTGATTTTTATTCATAAAACCCCTATCATGTTAATAAATTAAGCGTCCAAAGGCCGCAACTTCAGTCATCAGTCATCAGTCATCAGTTATCAGTTATCAGTAAGAAAATCCATTGACTGATCACTGGTGACTGATTACTGGTCACTTTAAAATTCCTATACGTTAAAATTAGGCGGCCACCCCAGTCATCCGACGGGGCAGGAAGCGCCGCAGCTTTTTTGGGAACGCCAGCCCTGGTCGCACGCCACGGCGCCGCCATAGGCGGGTAAACACCTTGCTGGCATCCTTTTTAATGTGGCACAGGCGTCTCGCCTGTTCTTATTTCTCTTTTCTTGAAGAACAGGCGAGACGCCTGTGCCACACTGATAACGCACATTTCCCGGTTTTATTGTACAGGCGAAATATTTAATTCACTTTTGAGCGCAGAGATATTTCCTGAAAGCGTCTCTGAGAGTTATTCCGGTATCGGTCGCGCGGCAGTCCGGATTTTTTGCGAAGTTCGCAAGGGTTTTAAGACGGCCCCCTGCCCCGGCAAGGCAATAACTGCTCGTGGCAACTGTACGTCGTCCGGTCTTTACCATGTTTTTTTCATTTTTGAAAAAAACAACCTTGACATCATCTTTCAATTTGGAAGCCTCGTCAATAATAATCTTTATCCCGTTGTCATCAAGTTCGATCAGACAGACAGTGTCCTCAAACGGAAAAATCCGGAAAAGGGCGTCTTCTGAAAACTTTCCATGCCGTATCCCGTAATTCTGAAGAATCAGCATGGCCGATGAAACATTCGCCGCAGAATTCAAGAATGCCCTAGAGATGAGCCTGTTGACTTCATCGGGGGCAAGCTCATCTTTGAAAAAGGCAATCTCATCACCGGCGGATTTGGCGGCGGATGAAACAATATCCTGAAGTTCATCCGAAAACCTGAATAAATCCGGTGAATAGCCAAGCACACTTATCATCTTGGATTCAATCTTCATGGTCTTATGTTTTTCAACATCAACCTCCGCCTCTATTCTGACAAATGAGGAACCGTAGCTTCCAGACTGGACATACCAACTTGATCCACCGACAGTCTCGCCTGGGACCTCCTGGTGCGTATGCGCCCCCAGAATCAAATCTATCTGGGGATATTGCGAGGCGATCCTGCTGATGCTGAAATCGTTTTTGTCCCCCTGAAAACTCCCCTGGTGTACTGCAAGGACAATCATATCGCTTTTTGCCGCCATTACCGCCGGCATTATTTCATCAAGGGCTTCTGAGATGCTCCCCGAAAAATATCCCCTCGCCTTGTCTCCCCAGTGCCATTTGTCAAGATTCGGGGCTGTCATTCCAATCACCGCTATCCGCGCACCGTTCTTGACAAAAACCTTCCACGGCAAAGTCATCCTCTTATTGTCAAAGTAAAGGTTTGCGGCAATATCCACCGCCCCGGTTTCCCTGAAAATGTTCAAAAGCCTTTCTGAACCGAAATCAAAATCATGGTTGCCGGGAACCCATGCATCATATTTCAGTTCGTTCAGGAATTTCACTCCGAGCCCGCCATTGCTCAGACTCCCCTGCCGGGAACCCTGGAGAATGTCACCGCAGTCAATGATGAGGCAGGATCCGCCCCCACCCGCTTTTTTCCGTTCCGAATCCAGTGCGGCGGCAAGCCGGCGGATTCCGGGCTTTGAATCGGAGTCCACCTGTGAATGAATGTCCGAAGTTTCGAGAATGGTGATTTTTTTCAGCTCACCCGCAAAGCCGGAAACCGCCGAAAAAAATAATATTGGGATCAGTAAGAATAAGAGATTTATCATGGGCATCCTTAATTGACAAAGGCGCAAGATACTTCCTGAAAGGCTGTGATGCCAAATAAAAGTCAAATCACTTATTCTACCACGAAGGACGCGAAGAGCACGAAGATGGAATGATGAAGTAGTCGAATGCGAGTGAGTTCTTACCCCATTTCCGATCTTCGTGTCCGTCGTACCCTTCGTGGTGGATATAATATCAGCTTGACATGGAATTGGAATAAGCAATAGCCTTTTCACATCAAAACCTGTTGGCATTAAATCCGATTTGAGAAAAATGCTCGTCAAAGGAAACGGCATTTTTGATGTTCAAGGAAACCATTAATGCAAAAGAAGAACAGTCTGTGAATGAAAAATACTTGTCGTCATAATCCTTGAAAATCTGAAGAGATTTTTCCTTTAGCGCTGTTCCTATTTCAAGTACTTCTATGTTTTCCTGTTCATAAATGAAATCTAGGAACAACAGGGCAAGAGAATGATTTTTCACCGATGTATTTAGAAATGTGATAGTTTCAAATATTATAAAATCTGAAACTATAATTCTTGAAGTTTTCAGATGTTCTGACAACTTTACGGAACGCTTGTGGTTCTGATCCTTTCTGTCAAAAAGGGCTATCCAGTATGATGTGTCTGCGAATATCGGCTTCATCGGTTTCCCGCCAAATATTTGTCATGGGATATGGAAGAATCCGCAGAAAATTCAATTTTACCGGTTATATCGTCCCAGGACACCGGACGTTTCACTTTCTTTTTCTTCAGAGAGCCAATAAACTTGAAAAGTTCATTCCTCTGTTTATTATCAAGCACCCTGAAAGAATGAACCAGTTTTTGTTCCTGCAATAATACATTGCTCATAAATCCACCTCAATATTTAAAATCCATTATCAAAATGCCCACTATAGTGAACGAAATGTGCATAAGATAATGCATTTTTACAGTTTTTCCGAAAAACAATGAAATTATTTTTCAAAAAAGCTATAGCTTGCCTTCAATATAACTTTTTTTGTAAATCACCTATCAACCTCAATTATTGTAAATACCCCTGAGGTAATTTCAAAACTGCCGAAGGTAGGGCGGTTTCGCCGAAACCGCCACCTCACTACGGACGGCTCGGCGAGCCGTCCCTACCTTAAAATTCGCCATTTTTGAAATTGGCTCCCCTGTCATTACATATAATATGGTATTAATTTGCAAGGCATAATAAATGTTGACGTGAAGTTCTCGGAAGCGAACAAGGTCATAAACAAGACTGGGACATATAAGTTCTCTATCTGATTCCATAATCCATCCGTCCATCATCATGCAGGATGAATCCGGACTCATTATATTTTCAATCTTTTGCGGCGCTTTTATTTGACTAAACGGATTTCCGCTCAATATTATGGGGCTTTGGAAATAAAACTGAAACTTGAGGAGATTTGACATGGCAAGACATTCAAGCCTGAAAAATACAAGCACGATAAAGGCAAAGAGAAATGTGCTCAAGAGATTCGAGCGCATAGACATTCTCAGCAAGACCGGCCGCTGGAAGCAGGGCGACAAAGTTCTCGGCCTTCCCAAGACCAAGAACGTAGAATAATCAGACGTATTTCATCACTACAGGGGATACCGGTTTTCCGGTATCCCCTTTTATTTTACATATTCAGCGGTACCTTATAATAATCAGCCCTTTGAAACGTTTTCCGTGTTTGAAATTTCAAAAAGGAGGATACATGAAATCCAAAGTACTGCTTTCAATCTTATTCAGCTTCTCCATGACGCTCCTGAACCAGGTCAATGCCGGGACAATTTCCTTCAAGGAGAAAGACGGCTCCATAACGACACTGGCAAATGTTGATATCGTATCCATAAAAGACGGATATATTGTCATAGAAAAAGACAAGAAGAGAAGGTCTTTCGCATTAGGGAGCATTTCCTCGTTTTCACCTTCCGACACTTCATCGGCCGGAGGCTCCATTCCCGGGGAATTTAGCGATTACACCATCGGAGCACTGGATGTGAAAGCACCCACCAAGGGAACCGACAAGGATGGCAAATCCTCGTCATTCGAAATCAGCTACTCGGTCACCAGGACCAACTCGGCAATCAACAGGATAAAGACCCCGTACGTGTATCTTTACGTACTCTTGCCGCCAAGCAATGATTCCGTAGAACGGGAAATCCTGAGTTTTTCCTATCCAAGCAAGGCAAAACCAAAGGGCAAAGGATATGATGAGGCCGCCATCATAGAAGTGGTGAATAAATTCGACAGGCCGATCCGGGATGAAACGGAGTATGACAGGGATCGCAGGAGCAATCTGAAAAGCTTTGGTGATGAAACTGTGAAATTCGATCTGAAAGGCGTAAAATCCCGCAGGATCCTCGCCTATCACGTTGAAATATGGGGAAACGACTCCATTGTCGCCAAAAAAGACTGGGAAGATGATTTCAGCACGAATATCAGGGCCAAAGACAAATGGTGGCAGAAATACTAAGGCAGGCTTTGCCCGCAACCCAAAAGAAGCCATAAATTAGGCTGCCCGAGTCCGAAACGTTAAATAATTTGAACATCGAACATTGAATCCGCCGCGGCGGAAACTTCCAACTTCAAATGAACCTACATTTTGCTTATAAGACGGCAAAATGTACTAAGAAGCCGATGTTTAGAGGAGATTGTCTCTAAAACCGGGGTTCACCCCGAGACCTAGAGGTGCTCGGGGCGAATTCAGTTTTAATTCGATGTTCAAAGTTGAATGTTGGATGTTCATTTCTTTGAAATTCCTTTTTTTCAGTGATTCCGTCTCTCCCGAACAATAATATAAATGCCTTAAACGTTATATGTATGGAAATATGGAAAACGGTTTAAAAAAAGAGTTGTCCGATTCCGAACTGATAAACAGTTTTCTGAAAGATGAACTTTATGCGTTTGAGGCGTTGTATGAAAGATACAGGAAACAGTTATATGCCTATCTCTACCGGCTGCTGCCGGGACAGCATGCCCTCGTTGAAGACATATTCCAGCAGACTTGGATCAAGGTCATCAATCAGTTGCACGGCTATAGGCACAACCAGAAGTTCCTCGCCTGGGTCATCAGGATATCGCACAACCTCGCAATCGACCATTTCAGAAAGACAAAACGGGAAGGGCAGAATGATTTCGGAGACGACAAAAACCCTCTTTTGTCGGACGAAAAATATGAACCCTGGAAAAATATTGACAGGGCCGAGCTTTCCGAAGCCCTCGAAGACTGCATGCGGAAACTGCCAGCTGATCAAAGGGAGGTTTTCCTGTTGCGTCAGGACGATATCAGCTTCAAGGAAATTGCTGAAATACAGAAATGCTCAATCAATACGGCCCTGGGCAGAATGCAGTATGCCCTCAGAAACATGCAAAAACAACTTTCCGAATGGAATAATAAAGGGAACCTCTAAAAGGAGTTGAAGCAAAATGAACTGCGAAAAAGCGAAAAATCTTATTCTTTCAGGCGCCAATACGGACGAAAAGCTTGAAGAGCACATCGCCTCATGCGACGGATGCCGGAACATCGCTTCAGTCTGGGCATCGCTTAAAGACATAAGGCCTGCCGTAATTCCGGAACCCCCAAGGGATCTCGATTTCAAAATACGCGGGGCGGCAGCAGATTTTCTTGAAAACAGAAAAATCAGTTACAGGGTGTTTACACACAGGATATTCATGTATGCGACAGCGGCATGCTGTGTAGTTGTTACTTGGTTTGCACTTGACAACATCGGCACTCAGGGCAGGACAGAAAGAGGCGGTTCCGTTCGTTCAGGAGCAATATCATGGTCAAATATCGACATGGAGAAGGATTTCTTCGAATTGACAGCTGAACTCGAACTGGGTATTCAAAACATCTATTCGGGAAACAATACCGACAACGACAACGAGAAAGATGCCGAGGATTCGATCCCCGACCTGTCAATATAAAAATAAATTCAAGGAGGCATATATCATGGCCATTTGCAGATTGTTTATTATAGCGGTCGCGCTGTCGGCCCTTTCACTCGTTCCGCAAAGACTTCTGGCGGCAGATGCGCAGAAGCCGACAGATTCCAGACCCAGCGTCAAACCTGCGGACAAGTCGCCTGTGAACAAAACCACGGCAGTCAATCCGGGCAAAGGCGGATCAGACGCTTCGGCCGACAAGGACAGAGGCGGGCTTTTCAGAAAATTCATAACAGACCTTTCACAAGAGGATTTTGAAAAACTCAAAAAACTCAACAAGGACAATCCAGAAGCATTCAGGGAGGAACTGAGGAAAAGGATGGAATCCAAAAGAAGCGAACTTGAAGAACAAAACGGCAAAGCAAGCGAACTTGCCGAGAAATTCCGCAAAGTCCAAGGCGACAACGAAAAAGCAAAGATTAAATCCGATTTGAGGGATTCAGTGAAAGAGGAATTCGAGAGGAAGATGGAAATGAACAGGAAACGTCTTGAACAGGCTGAAAAACAGCTCGGAGAATTCAGGGCGAAACTTGATGAGCGCAGAACCAAGGCCGACGAAATAATCAATGGCAGGGTCAACGACCTACTGAAAGACCCCGGCATGAAGTGGTAAGAGCCATAATTTTTCAGGACTGAAAAATGGTTCTTTCTTAAAATGAGGGGGTAATAGTGTATACCCCTCCAAGATGGGTTGCGTTATATTCCAGACATTCAAAGAAATCAATTTGAACATCCAATATCCAATTATTTTCATATTTTGTGTGTTGACCCACTTAAAATGAGAGGGAACCTAGAAAATTAATTCAACATGCGATTTCTTAGAGGTTCCCTCTATTCTTACAGTCGTCCCCATTGCAAAACTTTTTTCCCATCGTACTTTTATGCGGTTTACCGGACATGAAATCGGAAACAGATGTTTAAAGGGAACCTCTAAAGCCTTGAAATATGAAAACTTTTCAAAAAATATTTTTATCATGTCTATGCCTGCTCATCTGCTCTGCGGCAAGTGCCGGTGCGGCTGACAGTCCTCCGCCCCAGCCTCAGAATAAAAAGATATCGGAACAGATAAAGGCCGAAAAAAGTTCCGAGGCGGGAAAACCTGCGGAAAACAAAAACACGGACGAAGGCAAGCCGTGGATTGCCGTGCATGATTTCTCCATCGCCCCCTCTCTTGCCGAATGGGGCCTGAACGGCTGGGATATTGCGGAGAAATTCGAAAATGAACTCACACAGCAGTCGGACTACAGAATCATCACCCGCGCGAAAATCGCAAAAGTCCTGAAAGAGCAGAAGGTCGGGTCAAGCGGCGCACTCGAAGCTTCCAAATTCGGAGAGATAGTCGGGGCCGATTATATTGTCACCGGACAGATAGACCAGAAAGGCAACAAGCTTACCATCATCGCAAAGATGATTGACGTCAAAAGGGAGACCGGAAAGATAATAAAAAGCTATGATCTCTCAATGAGGCTGCTCGCAGGAAAAGAGTCCCTGTCCAATATGCAGAAACTGATTGAGATACTCGCAGATAAGATCTCAATGAGTCCCGGAGATCTGCTGGACCACGGAACACTTAAACTGAAAGATGGCCATTACGAGGAGGCGGCGGAATCGTTCCGCGAAGTCCAGAACAGCATACCCCTTGACGAAATTAAAAAGCTCATAGAGAAATCAGGAAACGAAAAGCCGGCTAATCTCCCGGAGAATCTGAAATCCAACGGAGGCCTTCTCGATTACGGCCTCGGTGAAATGAAAAAAGGAAACAGCAGGGAGGCCGCCACCGCCTTCCTCAGGATAAAAGAATCCGGAGCATCCGGTGAAATAAGGAATTTCCTTGAACTTCATGACGCCCTCAAGAAAGTCGAGGCGAAGCTGAAGGAACAGCAGGAGAAGCTCAAGTCTGTAATCGGAGAGGCCGACAGGCTTTTCCTCCAGGCCAAAGCAGCCCAGGACAAGGCGGAAAGCGAAATGACACCGGCAGAATTATGCGACAAGGCCCTGCTCCTCCTGGATTCCATGCTCGCCGATCCGAAAAGCTACCTCAACGAAGATTCAAGAGACGATGTAGAGGACATGATAAACAAGATCAAGGCGTTCAAGACAAATGTCGCAGGCGGTCCGGTTCCAAGCAAAAAATGGATGATCCCGGACCTCAAAATGAATTTCGCGCCCGTCGCCCCGGGATTTTTCATGATGGGTTCCGACAAGGCGCCCGACGATGCCGACAACAAACCCCATCCCGTCAGCATCACCAAGCCGTTCTGGATCGGACTCTGTGAAGTCACAATCGGGCAGTTCCTTTATTTCCTCCAGAATCCGAACGGTGACGGGAATGAACCGAAAAAGGCCGACAAGGACAAGGAAATATTGTGGACCAACGATTATTGCCCTATCACCAGGGAATATAAGATGAAGAGCGGCGGCGGCGATTTCTGGGGTGACGAGAATCAGCCCATCGTGGGAATAAACTGGAAAGCCGCCGACCAGTTCTGCAAATGGCTGACAAAGCGTGAATCTCTTGCGAAAAGGCTCCCGGACGGCTATGAATACCGGCTGCCTACGGAAGCGGAGTGGGAATATGCCTGCCGCGCTTCCGCATCCAAGGACAAATCGGTTCCGCCATCGACATCATATTGTTTCGGGGACGATGCGGGCATACTGTCCGATTACGCCTGGTTCAAGTTGAATTCCGGCGGCAGGACTTTTCCGGCAGGGAAAAAGAAACCGAACGCCTGGGGTCTTTACGACATGCACGGGAACGTATGGGAATGGTGCCGCGACTGGTACGACGGGCCATATCTCGAAATAGAGGTCAAGGATCCCAAAGGTTCCGACGCCTCAACCGACAATCTCAAAGTCCTGCGCGGCGGTTCATTCATGAGCGATGCAAACGAACTCGGAAGCTCCACCCGTTATTCGCTCGACTATAAAACCGCAAAGAAAAACATCGGCTTCCGGATCGTATGCGGCCCGAAGCTGTAAAAAAAGGATGAAAAAATGTTTAACGCTGGTGTTTTATGATCAGACATTCAATATTCTTCGCGGCCGTATTAATGGTCGCCGGCACAATTTCAGGAGATGAAACAAAGATGAATATCCTTCAGAATCCGGATTTTGACTTTCACGCTTTCACTAATCACCGCGATGGAAACGCAGAGAGCTTCAAATCTCACAATGTCGCATTTTGGAATACCGATGAATGGAATGATATCACCGTAATGAGGGAATCCCATGTTGATCCCAAGATAAGGCCTGCGTTTTCCGTGCATAACATGGTCTCTGTTCAGCCTGGCAGAAAAATATGGCAGTTTTTCACGCTCCCTGAAGCCGGGCTCGCACATGGCGAGAAGATAAGCCTGTCTGCAAACGGCTACCAGGAGAATGCCAACGCGTTAAAGGCGTCAGTCAAAATCCTGAAACTCGACAGCGAAGACGGAACGTGGACACCGGGAGATTTCGGATACTCAGACAAGCGCACTTTCCCAAAACACGCAAGAGGAGAACTTGTCGTTGCGAAAAGCCATGATGCCGTTTCAGATAAGACCGGCAGCGTAGAACTTAAAATCGAAGGTGTTGAAATCATCGGCAAATTCACCGCAGGCAAGGAATCCCACTCTTCAGACGTGAATTCAATAGCAATCCGCGTTGAATTTGAAAATACCGGCAAAACCGGAGACGTGTGGGTTTATTCACCGAGCCTCAGCAAAGACACTGGAACACTGAGCGCCCCGTCACATGCACGGCCTATGACCGCATACTACAGGAACATCCCTAGGACAATGCAAAAACTATGGAAGGGCGAAACCGTAAATATCGTTGTGATGGGATCAAGCATTGACAGAGGCAGCGCCAATCCACCCATGTACCTGTATAATGAAGATCCTGATTCACCGGATTTTAAAAAACCCATATCCGAATCCTTATTTGACTCATCCAAAATAAACAGACCTGATCTGGACGGTCATTTTGGCCAGTGGCGACACTACTTCAGCTATGGCGGCAGACTCAAACTTGAACTCATGAGAAAATTCAATCTGCCCGCAAGCAAAATATGCCTGGTATTCATGGCATGCGACGGGTCATGCGTGGGCGAAGCCCATTCGGGATTGAAGGAGTATTTTTCAATGTCCATTCCACCGTCCGAAGAAAGAACCGGACACAAGGCGGGGAGGAAATGGGATGAGCTCCACCCTGGCCTGTCAACCCGTCCCCAGGGCTCCGCGCCCGATCTTGTCATTTTCGGAAGCGGCGCCAATGAAAAAACCGACACTCCCGACGAAGTGGCTGTTTATGAAGGGATGATAAGATGGATACAGCGCCATTACCCCAATACTGAATTCCTGTTCAGCCAGTTTCAAAATTATGGGGCATACACCTCCGCCATAGGAGATTTGCAGGCGCTGTCCCTTCGCTATCAAATACCATTCCTCGACTACGGCAAAGTCGGCGACGACCTTGCAAGATGGTGCAACAGATACGCGTTGATCCCTGCGGACGGACATCCACAGGCGGTCGTCCATTACCTCTGGTTCAAACAGATTGAGAAGGCGTTTGAATGCTGGGATCCGGTAATGCCCGGAATCGCACAGCTGCAACTGCCCGAACGCGTCCACAGGAACTCCTATGGATGGGAAGGCGACATGGTCACCTACGACGAAAAAAGCGGACGCCTCAAGGGCGGCAAGTTCATATTTGACGACACCGCCGTAAACTGCTGGGGAAAGGTTGATGACAAGGTGGTACCGCAAGCTTTTGTCGACGGCAAAAAAGGCACCAACATGCGGGTGAGCTATCCTGGAAGAGACATAAGGAATTCTTTTTACAGGCAGGGAAATTGCAGTTTGGGCGACAGGCATATACTGGAAATATCCGGACAGGGTGCCAAGCTGACATTTGCGGATGCCAAAATCTGTCCCGACAGACGGTTCTTTCCTGTAGATAACGGGCTCTGGAAAACCAGTCTTCCGGTTGTCGGATTCGAATCCGAATGGGGCGCGCCTTTCGGGAATAAACAAATACAGTTGAACAGCGGGGAAAGCCTTGAAATAAATGTTGTAGCCACCGATATCTCAATTGCTTACGTAGATACTCCGCAGGGAGGCGACATGAAAGTTTCCGTTGACGGCGTGGAAAAGCTGTTGCAACCTGCAAATGTACCTTTCGTTGACATTGAAAAAACCGACAATTACATGGAAAATAAAAAAGCTGTGCTAAATCTGGGTTATGGTCTTCATCATGTTAAAATCGGGGCAGTCAAAGGGCCGGTGAACATATTGGGACTATATACGTATGATTCACGTCCAAACAGGAATTTTGAAAGACGCCTGGCCGGCTTTGCGTCAGCAGGTGAAACAGTAAACTTCTCCCTTTCTTTCAAAACACGTCCGTTCGTGATATGCGGAAACGGCCTGCAAGCCAAAACACAGGACATCACCGCTGAAAAAGTGATATTCTCAGGGGCGGGACAAGGAACCTATGAAGTAATCGGAGAATAATCTTCCCGGAGAATCCGGAAGGTTTTTTATCATAAATTTACGAAGGAAATTTATAATGGATATACGCGTAAGATTCGCACCGTCGCCTACGGGACATGTTCACATCGGGAATATCAGAACCGCCATTTTCAACTGGCTTTTCGCAAGGCACGGCGGTGGAAAATTCCTCCTCCGGGTTGAGGACACCGACAAGGAGCGCTCCACCCAGGCCGCCATTGACACTCTTCTTGAATGCATGGGCTGGCTGGGGCTCGACTACGACGAGGAGATTTTCTATCAGGGGCGCAATGCCGCCGCACATGTCGGAGCCGCTGAAAAAATGCTTTCAAACGGACAGGCGTACCGTCCAAAAGTAGCAGGGCCGGAACCGGCACCTGTAATTTTCCGGATTCCATGGGATACCGATAACAGCTCTTCGGTCAGAATCGCAGGCGATGCGGAAATCCAAATCGACCCGGCAATGCCGGTAAAAATAGGCAGAACAGGAATCCAGTTCTCGCAATTGAACGAGAAAGGCAAATCAACGGAGCGTTCAGCCTCCCTTGCCGGCTATCACCAGTTGAAAATATTCGACGCTTCAGGCGTACTCGTCTTTGAAATTGAAAAAGAGATTGGAAACATCCTCAACAACGACGCAGTGACCGAACTCGCCAATTGCGCGAAATTCGCATTCCAGAGGCGTGAAGTAGTATTCAAGGACATTATAAAGGGGGAACTGGCGAAACCGCTCGACACCATGAAGGATCTTGTGATTGTGCGCGGTGACGGGACACCGGTCTTCCATCTCGCAAACGTCTGCGACGACATCGGCCAGAAAATCACGCATATCATCCGCGGCGACGACCATGTGGAGAACACATACCGCCATATTTTCCTCTTTGCGGCACTGGGCTTTCCGATACCGCAGTACGGACATCTCCCAATGATTGTCAACCAGGCGGGGAAACCCTACAGCAAGCGGGACGGGGATGCGTATGTCGGCGATTTCAGGAGCAAGGGATATCTGCCGGAAGCCCTGTTCAATTACCTTTCGCTGCTCGGCTGGTCTCCCGGCGACGACAGGGAGAAAATGTCAAGGGGGGAACTGGTAGAGGCGTTCACGCTCGAACGCGTGAAAAGTTCATCCGCCCAGTTCGATATCAACAAACTTGGAAACATGAACGGACAATACATGGCGGAAATGGATCCTGCGGTATTCACGGAAAAGACATGGCAGATTGCCGGGTCACAGGGCTGGACAGCCGGGATTGACCTGACCTATTTTGCGAAAATCGCAAAACTGATGCAGTCAAGGATGAAACTTTTCCCCCAGGTCAGTACATGGAAATACTTCTTCTTCGACGAGTTTGAGAAGGATGAGAAAGCCAGCGCCAAACTGCTTGCCGACAGGAAATCCGTTGATGCGATAAAATATGTCTTGGAAAATCTTTCATCAGGGCCCGAGTCCGAGTTCAGTCTGGATTCCATACAGAAATCCATACGCGAGGCTGAAAGCCTGAACGGCATTCAGGAGGGAAAACTGAACCAGCCGCTGAGAATTGCATTGACAGGCCAGACAACCGGGGCCGGTATTTATGAGACCGCTGAAATGCTCGGCAGGGAAAAGACCTTGAAACGGCTGAAAACTTTCATCTCTTGAAAAATCCGAACAAAATCTTACCGCAATTATAGGCCAAGTCGTCTCAGATCCCGAGTCCCATCATGAGCTCGGGGCAGACGCTTGGCGTTCCCGGGAACGCTGACCGTCTGGTCGGCTCTATGTATTTCTTGTGCGGAAAGACTTATGCCGAGAAGTATCTAAGTCGTAATCAAAGAGCACGGCAACGGAGTGCCGTGGTTTAACCGCCTCCGGCGGCGCCAAAGGCGACCAGGGCTACAAAAAATCCGGACTGTAGCCGCGGCACTCTGTTGCCGCGTTCCTTTTCCGATGAATGCAACTCGGTACAAGCAGACGCTTGGCGTTCCCGGGAACGCTGAATGTCCGGTCGGCTTCATGGATATAGTTTTTCAGATAAATAATTTCATTATTTCCTGAAAAACTATAGAGGCTAGAAAAACACCGGCTTCAGATGGCGGTCAAAGACGTTTTCGGAAACATTGTCCCCGATGATCTCCTCGTATTCCTCCAAAGCCTTGTAATATCTGTCCCCCATTTCAACCGCAACCTTGTAGCCCACATGGATGAGCTGACGGAAGTTGGGATTATAGTTGGCGCAAGACTGGTCGTGGCGGAGAGTTTCCGCGAACTTCGCGGAATTCCATTTCTTGACTTCATCCGCGGAAGGGAGCCTGTCTTTCCTGATGTCAATGACAGTTGCATACGGCCCGCACAGTTCATCGAATCTTCCGAGGGCGGTCACATATATCTGTTTTGCGATTTCGAGCCCTTCGCCTCCGGCCTGCGCAAGGCCGATGACTTCTTCTAGCCACGTTGTTCCGGCGGTCTTGATATGGAGTCCGGCATTGTGTTTTGCGAGGGCTTTCCGTATCGGGGCGTATATCGAGAATTTATCGCTTCCGGAATGGACGCTGAGCTTGAGATTCTCCGGGAGCCCGAATTCTTTCACCGCAAACGCGATCACCGCAAGATCCTGGTTGAATTCCTTTTCAAACTGGGAGATGTCGCCGACATAATCAACGCCCTTATTGAAACGGCCCGTGAATTTAGGGGCGATTGTCTGCGCGGGAATCTTCTCGTCAGCTATCGCTGCGAGAATAAAGAAAAGCTCAACCGGTGTCTGAGGCGCATCGGTTTCATCCATTGACACTTCGGTGACAAAATTATCCTTGCCTTTGACTGATTCAACCTTCCTGTATATTTTTCCCGCCTCTTGGACGGCAAGCAGATATTTGCGGGCTATTTTCTCCAGAGCCTCCCCCGTGATGTCGAAGGTTTCGCCGGTTCCGGGAATCTCCAGTTTTCCCACACGGCAGGCATGTTTTTCAACGAAGGACTTTATGCTTTTATCATCGGCGGACTTACCTGTGAAGTCGGCGACATCCAGTGTGAAAAAATCGCTCGCATCAATGAAGCCGTCGACATTTTTCAGGCTGATGTGGTCGGCATCGACAAAATATGGTGTTTTCCATCCGAGTGCTTTCACGGCGGCATCGGATTCCTTTCTCACATCTCCCGGCATCGTGTGAATGATCTGGTGTTCGCGGTTGGATTTGTTCCAGACAGGGGCGATTTCCACTCCTGCTATTTTCGCCTTGATGAACGCCTTGAGCTGGGCTTTGCCCTGGTGCGCGAACCTGTCACCTACGCCCATCGAATACTTCGGAAGAATCATTGAAATACCTCTTATTTATTTTAAATCGTTTACATTTTTTAAAAACTGCGCCAGTTTTCCCGTCCAGTCTTGCACGCCGTCCGGAAGCGGATTTTTAATGCCAAACCCATGTCCGCCGCTCTCAGCCTGATGAAAACTGCATTTCATTCCGTGATCCCGGCAATATTCGTCATAAGCGAGCGAACTTGGACGGTATGGGTCATTTTTTGCGACGAAAACAAACGACGGAACATCCGGAGGGGACACCTCTTCCAGCAACTTGCCATCTTTTTCAAGATATGCCGGATAAACAAGAACAAGGAAATCCGGCACCGCATCAGGTCCGGTCTCATGGGCAAGGCGTGCCGTCAGGTGTGCTCCCGCCGAAAACCCCATAACCCCGACTTGTTTTGTGCAAAGACCCAACTCGACACCGCGTTTCCGCAACAGTGCAAAACCGCCCATCGCATCAGAAAGTGCCATTTCACGGGTATTCTCTCCTTCGCCGATACGGTAAAGAAGCACGGCCGCATCATATCCGCATTTGTTCAGCAGTCTTGCAATGTCACGCCCCTCATGCTTTACAGCAAGTATGGAATAACCCCCTCCAGGACAAACCATCACCGTTCCGCACGAAGGCCTGTCCAGGCATGGAAACAGCTCCACTCCCGCCTGTTCCACCTTATGAATCCGTTCGATGCCGTCTCCGCCGACTTCAACGGCTGGAGCAGGCAAGCCGTCCCTGCCATCAAGAGCCACCCTGCGCAGATCTTCAGGATGCACCGACGACAAAACGGCAGAGGCGTGATAATTCATGATCTTCTCCATTTCAAAAAGATTTTGCAAATCAGGGGTGAATCTACCCCGTTAAAAACAAAACTGCGAATATATTTATTGTGAATATTCGGGAAATACTCCAAATATCCTTCACCTTGAGTCAGGCGGCCGCAACTCCAGTCGTCAGTCGTCAGTCGCTGGTCGCTGGTCGCTGGTCGCTGGTCGCTGGTCGCTGGTCGCTGGTCGCTGGTCGCTGGTCGCTGGTCTCTGGTCACTCGGTCACTCGGTCACTTGGTCACTGATCACTTGGTCACTGATCACTTGGTCACTGATCACTGGTCACTTCGAAATTCCCATATGTTGAATTACCAATTCAAACGGCTAACTTTACAAATGAACAATATCCTAATCATAATTCTCGCTGCGTACGCAATTGTCAGGGCGTTCGATTTTCTATTGGACTACCTGAACTATAAACACCTCAGGATGTCCGGACATCTGATTCCGGATGAATTCAAAGGCGGAATTGACGCCGAAAAACTCAAAAAGACTTCCGATTATACCGTGGACAAGATGCGTTTCGGTTTCATCTGCACCATCTTTGACGAGGCGCTCATCCTGATTTTCATATTTTCCGGTCTGCTGGACGCATACAGTTCCTGGATAACCGGCTTCGGACTGAACTTCATAGTTTCAGGGCTCGCATTCTTCCTTCCGCTGATTTTCATTAAAACCGCCCTCGGAATTCCTTTTAGTCTGTACAGCACCTTTAAAATTGAGAACAAATACGGATTCAATGAAATGACACTGAAACTATGGCTGGGTGACTTGGTGAAATCGCTCATAATCTCCGCGGTAATGCTCTCAGTCCTGATTTCTGCGGCTTTCGCAATAATCGCCGCAAACCCGGCGTTCTGGTGGTTCTGGGTGTGGCTGCTGTTCTTCATATTCAGCATTTTTCTCATGTACATTTCCCCGTACGTCATTGAGCCCTTGTTCAATAAATACACGCAGATAGAAGATGAATCGCTTGTCACCGACATTTCCTCTCTCATGCAGAAGGCCGGAATTAAAATAAGCAAGGTGCAGAAAATGGACGCGTCGAAGCGCACAAAACACAGCAACGCGTATTTCACCGGCATCGGGCATGTGAAACGAATCGTACTCTTCGACACACTGCTCCGGCAGATGGAAAAGCATGAAATCCTTGCAGTCCTCGCACATGAGGCCGGTCACTGGAAACGAAAACATGTACTGAAGCTCCTCTTCATCGTTGAAACAGGCGCCCTGATTTCCTCGTATGTAGCCTTCCTGATTTTAAAGGGCGACATCCTGCCCCGGATATTCCACCTCTCCGGCGACAGCTTCTCCGCAAAAATAATCCTGCTGGGCTTCATCGCCTCAATAGCCACATATCCGATTGCTCCGATATTCAACTTCATGTCAAGGAAATTCGAATGGGAGGCCGACAGGTTCGCCTGCGACCTTACAGGAGAAAACCAAAACCTGGTTTCGGCGCTGATAAAACTTTCCGCCGAAAACCTCTCAAACCTCCACCCCCACCGCCTATACGCCAAATTCCATTATTCGCATCCGCCTGTAACGGAGCGGATCAGATACCTCAAGCAATTCATTGTCATCCCACGGGATAATGGATGAATGGATTTATTCGCCAATGGCGGATTATTGGATTAATGGATGGCTGGGTATGAGTTCAAAGAGAATTTAAAATGTCTATTTTGTATTCAGAAATAGACTGACTTGAAAAGCCTTGCCGGAATATGTAGATTACCGCAAATACAAGTGAATATAAGGTTGCGGTGAAAAATGAAATTCAATATAGTCATAGAACGCGATGAAGATGGAATCTGGATTTCCGAGTGCCCATCCATTCCGGGATGTGTAAGTCAGGGGAACACGAAGGATGATGCAATAAAAAATATTATGGAAGCGATTCATCTCTGTCTTGATGTTAGAGCTGAACATGGTCTGCCCTTGACCGTTGAAACAAGACAAGTTGAGGTAATGGTATAATGCCTTCCATTCCTTCCCTGAAAGCAAAAGACGTCATTAAAGCCTTCCAATGCATGGGATGGTCTGTCGCCAGACAGAAAGGAAGCCATATCATAATGGTCAAAGACGGGGAAATTGCCTCCTTGTCCGTCCCGAATCACAATCCTGTCGCAAGGGGAACTTTACGTAGCTTGATTCGCTCTGCAAACATAACAGTCCAAGATTTTATTAATTCATCAAAATAGGACTGTCATGACACAAGGCTATTTTATCACTTTCGAGGGGAGCGAATGCGCGGGCAAATCAACGCATATCAAACTCCTCAGCAAATATTTCCTGGACAATGGAATCAACTGCGTTGTCACCCGTGAACCGGGCGGCACAGAGATCGGCGAGGAAATCAGGCAGATAGTAAAACATCATGCCGGCAAAAACCCGGTTGCCGATGAAACAGAACTCCTGCTCTTCGCGGCAAGCCGCGCACAGCACATGCGGGAAGTCATCATTCCGGCCCTGGATGGAGACGCGTACGTCATCTGCGACCGTTTTACGGATTCAACAGTCGCCTATCAGGGATATGCCAGGGGGCTGGACATGAATTTCATCGGAACACTGAACCGCTTTGCGACTATAGGCCGTTCTCCCGACCTCACAATCATTCTCGACCTCACCCCTGAGGAAAGCCTGGCAAGGAGAATCACAAGAAACGAAAACGACAGAATAGAGGCCGAGGATATTTCCTTTCATTCGAAAGTACGGGAGGCATTTTTAAGAATAGCTTCCGAAGAACCTCAGCGAGTCAAAATAATAAGTTCGGCCGGAAGCATCGGCTCCGTCCACAACGAAATTGTGAAAACTGTCAAAAATGCAATTGCTTCAGTTCCAAAATGAATTCCCATTCGTCGTAAATGCCCTGCTTTCCGCAAAGAGGGCGGGACGTCTCTCCCACTCTTTCATTGTTCACAGCGATGACAGCACCCTTTCTGCGGATTTCGCAATATCTCTTGCGCAGGCAGTCTCATGCCCTGAACCTTTTGATTCGGGAGACGCCTGCGGAGAATGCCAGGTCTGCCGCCAGTTGGAAAACAGGACTTATTCGGAGCTCTTCGCTCTGGCACCGGTTTCAAAATCAAGACAGATTGTAATCGGCAAGGACAGCGATGAACCCGACACCATGCGCTGGTTCCAGTCACAGTTCCATCTCAAAAGCGTTTCCGGCGGCGGAATGAAGATCGGAATCGTTTATGATGCCGACTGCATGAACCAGGAGGCGCAGAACTGTTTCCTGAAGACGCTTGAAGAACCACCACCTTCGAGCCTGCTCATCCTTCTGACCCCAAATCCGTTCACGCTCCTGCCCACAATCCGTTCCCGCTGTCAGAACATCCTCCTCCTGCGCAACAAATCGGTTTATGACGCGGAGAAAATGAAAGATGTTCTTCCGGTCCTGCACATGCTGTCTTTTGGAAAGGCGGACATATCCGTAGCGGAAACATGCGCATCCGAACTTATCTGCATTTCAGGAAAACTCCACGACATTGCGGAGGAAAAAATCGCAGGGAAATGGAAAAAATTCCTAGGCGACACGAAAAACCTCGAATCTGCGGGACAAAAACTGATCGAGAAACGCTTTGACGCCGCCGTCGCATCTGAATATCTCGGAATGAGAAATTCATTCTTAAGCATGATTCATGCGTGGTTCGCACATGTCCACATGCTCTCGCAGGGAATCCCGCTGGACAGTCTGGCAAACCCCGAACTTGTTTCCGGATTTAAAATAAAACCCGAAGACATTGACCCGAAAAAGGCGTATCGCTCTCTCCGGCTTTCGGAAAACCTGCTCCAGGTGCTTCAGTGGAGCGTGAACGGCGATCTGGCACTGCGGGAATTCTGTTTGAATGTAGCACTGGGAAGCAAGAAATAAGTTTTAAGTTTTAGGTGTTAAGTTTTAAGCAAGAGATTTTTACTTAACACCTAACACTTAAAACTTAACACTTAAACAAAAATCTTAAAATTCCGAACGGGATTGCGCAACATGGAATCACGGAATATATTGGGTGCAACAATTTCAATGGAGGAAAAATGAAAAGATTTGTATTTGTCATTCTCTTTTTCTTCGCCATCCTGGCCCTGGACAAGAATCTCTCCGCACAGACACCTGCATTCCCGCAGAAATTCCATATTGAAACCAACTCCGCCTTGGACGAATCAAACAAACCGTTTGTATTCAAGGGGGTGTCCACCAGGGATCCGGTGGGCATGAACGCAGGCAATGCACGATTCCAGAACGAATGCGTACCCTTTGACGAAACGCTCTTTTCAACAATACGGGCGTGGGGCGCAAATACGGTCAGGTTGCCGGTACTGCCGTTCTTCTGGAGAATACAGGGACAGGCGAACACATTGAAGGCTCTCGACCAGGCAGTCGCATGGGCGGAAAAACATCAATTGTATGTTGTCATATCCTATCAGGCGACCGGATGGCCGAGCACGGACAACCCATCTGACAAATCAGGCAGGACAACAACTGAGGAGCTCAATAGTTTCTGGAATGAAGTGTCGAAGCATTTCAAAGGCAACAAGGTGGTTGCGATGTATGAACTGTTCAGTGAGCCGGTCACCAGGGAATTCACGAAAATATCTGAAAAGGACTGGATTGAATGGGGGAACAATATGGAGGTGCTGATTGACCTGATCAGAAGAAATGATCCCGACGCCATCTGTCTCGTATCCGGCCTCAGCTGGGCCCACGACATCTCATTCGTGGCAGGCTATCCGGTGAACAGGAAAAACGTGGGATATTCAGTGCATCCGTATCCGTTTGACTCGCGGCTTTACATAATGAAAAACCTCAAGACCATATCCTCAGCCGCCAAAAAACAGTTCATTTTTGCAACCGAAATAGGTTACGACATCGAACTGTTCGTAAACCTCTCCGATGTCCAGAGGAAAATTTTGGAACTTTACCCGGAGGTGAAATCGCAGATGGACGAGGTGAAAAGACAGAGCGGAAACAAGCTTTACTTCAGCGACCTGAACCAGAAACTGCTGGAAACACTGATGTCCAACCCCAAGACAGCCTCCTATCTCAACGAAATCACCGAGGGCTACCAGAAGGAATTGAAAAAGACCTTCGATGACGGAAATATAAGCTGGTGCGCCTGGTGCATGTCGTGCGCCTGGCGGCCATGCCTTCTCAAAGACAAACAGTTCGGCACCACAGATGCCGGTGACTTCTTCAGGAAATGGCTGCTCGAAAAGAAATAATAACAAGTAGCAATCAGAGAGCACGTCAACAGAGTGACGTGGCTACAGAAAATTCCGAGTTGTAGCAGCGTCACTGTGCTGACGCGTTCCTTTCTTTCCTCCATGAGCGCAATTCACCGCAGCAGCATGCAGTCGCCGTAGCTGAAGAACTTGAAACCGTTCACCTTTGCCGTCTCATACGCCTTCAACACGTTTTCACGGCTTGAAAAAGTCGAGACAAGCATCAGCAGCGTGCTTTTCGGAAGATGGAAGTTGGTAAGAAGAATATCCGCCACCTTTGGCTTGTATGGCGGATAAAGGAATATTGAAGTCTCCCCATGTTCCGCCCTGACAGTCCCGTCAGCATTCGCACACGTTTCCAAAACGCGCACGACAGTCGTGCCTACAGCAAGGATCTTTCTTCCCTCTTTTTTGGTCCTGTTTATATTTTCTGCTGCCGTCTCCGGCAGCAGAAAATATTCGGAATGCATTTTGTGCTCTTCAATATTTTCACACGAAACAGGAAGAAAAGTGCCCGGACCGACATGAAGCGTGAGTTCGGCGACTGAAATTCCCTTTTCCGCGAACTTCGCAAAAATCTCCTCGCTGAAATGAAGACCCGCAGTGGGGGCGGCTACGGCTCCCTCCTCCTTGGCGAAAACGGTCTGATACCTGTTCCGGTCGGCAAGCACATCTTCCCTCTTGATATAAGGCGGCAGGGGAATGTGTCCGGCAATCCTCTGGATTTCCATGATCGCAACCCCTTCCGATTCAATGGTGAAAGTGCCGTCAGGATTTCTTGCAGCTATTCTCACCCACAGTTCGGAACCGTCGGGAACCGATATCCTGATTCTTGTCCCCTCATGCATTCTTTTACCGGGACGGAGGAAACTGATCCATCTCATCCCGTCAATCTCCCTCAGGAAAAGTATCTCCACTTTTGCGCCGTCGCCGTTCTTGCGCCCGTAAATCCTGGCGTTCAGGACTTTTGTGTTGTTTATGACGACGCAGTCGCCCTCTTCCAGATATTCTGCAATGTCTGTAAAACTGCGGATTTCGCAAACTCCGGTCAGCCGGTCCATGACAAGCATCTTGGAGCCGCCCCGCTTTTCCGGCGGGTTCTGTGCGATTAATTCCTCGGGGAGATGGTAGTTAAACTGATTTAGCTGCATCGTCGTATAGTTTCTCATATAGGTCGGCTGTGTGCTTCCAGGAAAAATCCTGTTTCATCCCGTTGGTCTGGACCTGCCTGTACCCTTCAGGTTCAAGCCTGTAAACTGATGCAGCCCAGCGCATGGTGTTGAGCAGGGAGCGCGGATTAAGATCCCACAGCTTGAATCCCGTCGAACGCGAGAAATCCTTCGGATCATAATTGATGACGGTATCCTCAAGTCCGCCGGTAGCCCGGACGATCGGGGGAGTGCCGTAGCGCATGCTGTACATCTGATTGAGGCCGCACGGCTCATACCTTGAGGGCATCACGAAAAAGTCGCTTCCGGATTCCACCAGATGCGCGAGCTTGTCGTCATAGCCGATATGGACTGCGAACTTCGCAGGATATTTTGCCGCCAGCCGTGAAAACGATTCTTCCAGAACCGGCTCGCCGGATGCAAGCGTCACAAACTGCACATCGTCATACATGAGCATGTCTTCCACCGCCGCGATGAACACGTCGAGCCCCTTCTGGTGCGCGAGACGTGCAACAATCCCGAAGACAGGGGAATGAGGGCGCAACGGAAGCGAAAACCTCTTCTGAAGACCTTCCTTGCATATCACCTTTCCCGCAAAATCTTCAACGGAATAATTCGCGGGAATCAGCTTGTCTGTTTCGGGATTCCATTTCTCGGTGTCAATCCCGTTTATTATCCCCCTCAGCCTTCCGGACGCACTGCGTTCCCTGAGCGGCGCATCAAGGGCGAAACCGTACTCAACCGAAAGTATTTCATTTGCATGGGTCGGACTGACAGTCGTCACGAAATCAGCCGTCATGATTCCGCCCTTGAGGAGATTTATCTGGTCGTAGAATTCAAGGCAGCTGGTGGTGAAATATTCCCATCCCAGTCCAGTGAAATAGAGATGCGATTTATGAAAAATACCCTGATATGCGATATTGTGGACGGTGAGCACCGAGGAGGTCTTGTCAAAATTATGGCAGTATCTGTAAAGCTCACTTTTCAGATAGACGCAGCAGAGCGCGGCATGCCAGTCGTTCGCGTGAAGAATATCCGGCTTGAGTTTCAGCGCCATAATCGCCTGCATTGCGGCCCTGCAGAAAAAAATGAATCTTTCAGAGTTGTCGGCATACTCGATGCCGCGCCAGTCGTAAAGCGCCGGACGGTCGAAAAACCTGTGATATTCAATGAAGTAGTAAGTGAGGTTCGGATTGACCTTATGCTCAAGTATCTGCGCCCATTCCGTCCTTCCCAAAAACGGTATCCCGAGATTCTGATAGCACACCTTGACGTTTTTGTTGTGTTCCCCCATCATCTTCGGATAATAGGGCATCATCACTGAAACCTTGTACCCTTTTTCTGAAAGCGCGAGAGGAAGGGAAGCTGAAACATCTGCAAGTCCGCCGGTTTTCGCATAAGGAGAGGCCTCGCTTGTCACCCAGACTATTTCCTTGCGATGCTTTTTGGCAGGTGCGGCCACGGGTAGAACGGTCGCCTCAACAGGTTTTATCTGCTTGATTTCTATCCAGACTTTCGGAGGCGATTTCTTTTTCCCGGTCGCTTTTTTCATCGATTATCCTTATCTTTCCGCACGCATCTGTTCGCGCGCTTTCCGCAATGTCTCCATTTCCGTTTCAGTAAGGCTGTTGATGCCGCCGAGCGACATTTTATCAAGTATCCTGTCAAGCTCGGCCTGCGACACCTTGTCAGTGTTCGTGACATTCCATCCGGGAGGTGGATTATTCATTGAATACAGTCCCTGTGACTGCTGGGATTTTTTGGATTTGAAGAATGAGAATATGTCCCAAACCTCGTTTTTATACAGCATCCTTATGTAGAGGTATCCCCCGAGGAATCCGCCGAGATGGGCGAGATGGGCGACTCCGCGCTGAGTGCCCGTCAGTTCAAAAAACACTTCGAGTATCCCGAAGACGATTGCAAAAGTCTTCAGTTTCATCGGGATAGGCGGCAGGAGAAGCATGATCTTCATATCCGGGAAGAACATGGCAGTGGCGATTGTTATTCCGAAAACCGCACCGCTTGCACCGATGCAGGGAATGGAGCTGTCCCAGTTGGAAAGCATCCAAAGTCCGGCACCGCAAAGTCCGCTGATCACATAAAGATTGAAAAACCGCGCCGCCCCGATTCTCGATTCAAGCAGGGAACCAAAAATATAAAGTCCCCACATGTTGAAGAATATGTGGGCGAATCCGCCATGAACGAACATATAGGTGAAAAGCCTGTATGCCTGACCGTTTTGCACATCGGTGGAGACTAGGGCAAGAGCCGCAGTCACCTTGTCAGAATCAACAAATCCTCCCGGGACGGCAACTCTGGTCTCAGACATTGCCTGGATAGTGAACACAACCGTATTCGCAATCATTATGAGCATGAGCGCGCTCACCGGCCACGCATGCGAACTTCGCAAAGGATTCCCCATATAATTTCTATCTGACATATTTTCCCCATCTGTTTTTTTAATTAGGCGGCTAGGAACCGCAACTTGGTGTCAGGTGTCAGTGTTCAGGTGTCAAAATATACAACTTTCCCAGACACCAGACCACTTTAAAAATCCTATAACCTGTTGCATTCGTCTGGAAAAGAATGCGTCAGCAGAGTGACGCGGTTTACCCGCCTCCGGCGGCGCCAAAGGCGACCAGGGCTACAGAGCCCGTATTTGCTGTAGCCACGTCACTCTGCTGACGTGCTCTTTGATTGCAATTTAGGGAGCTGATTTTAAAATTGACTCTATAAGGGAGATAAATTTACCTCCAAAAATGAATGTTTCAATCCTGACAGCTCCGGGATTCCATGGCTTTTCGGGATTTTCAGGCACATCCTGAAAAGTCGCCTCCAAGAAAGATGAATTAAACGTATAGTAATAGAAAGGACAAACCTGCACAGTTTCCTGTTGCGTATTCAACAACATACTGAAAAGGGGATTTAAAAGATGGACAAGACTATGAAAAGCTTTCGTTATGACTGCTCCGGGCAATGGTTCAAGGGCAACACGCACCTGCACAGCAACAAGTCTGACGGTGGCAAGAATTTCAAGGAACTGGCGGAATTATATAAGTCCGCCAACTATGATTTCCTCTTCCGCACAGATCACTGGGTTGCTTCAGACGTGAAAAAGGATAAAGAAAATTATCCGCTGTTATGGATTGACGGTGTGGAACTTGACGGGAAAGACCATACGGGCTCGACATTTCATGTTGTGTGCCTTGGACATGTTACAGGAGTACTCCGTGAAAACGGATTTGAAACTGGGCTGAATTCAGCGCTAAAACAGGGGGCAATCACAATCCTCGCCCATCCTCACTGGTGTGGAAATTCCCTGGATGACTGTATCAGATGGCCATTTGATGGCGTGGAAGTGTACAACCATGTCTGCCACTGGCTGAACGGAAAGAGCAACGGGTTGATCCACTGGGATGCGGCATTAAAACACAATCCAAACATCCTGGCGTTTTCGGTAGACGACAGCCATCTCCGTCCGGAGCATCCGGGCTGGAATGGGGGTTGGATAAAGGTAAATGCAAAAGTATGCACCAGATCATCGATAATAAAGGCGATCCGGTGCGGCAATTTTTATTCAAGCTGCGGCCCCGAAATAAAATCCATCAGATTCGACGGAACGGAATTGCATGTGACGATGTCACCTGTCAGGTTTGCAAGAATTGTCGGTCCCTCTTCCAATGGTGCCAGGAAAGGTTCTTTTGACGGCAAGACCTTTACAAATGTCAGTTTCCCCGTCCCAAACGAGTGGCAATACACTTATCTGGAGATTGAGGATCATGAAGGGCTACGTGCTTGGACAAACAATCTGTTCGTCACAAGTCAGACTGATGACAATTAGAAATGACTTTGGCATTAGTCGTCTCAATCCATTTTATGGGAGACAAGACAAAATAGTTTGCGCCAGCCTCATTTCTAAACTGGTCGAATTCGACCAGTTTAAAGTCAGGATTGTTCAGTTTCAAATAAATTAATTTTTTCTTTTAAGACGATAATTCCCGTTCTCATATTTTATACTTACGCATTTTTGCACTTCCACTCCGTGTCTCTGCCTGTCCCGGCGAAGTGCCTTGACGAAGACGGATGCCTCTGCACTCTGTCACTCTCCTGAAACTGCCAAGAAAAGAGCACGCTAAAGCCGTTAACTCCAACGGCAGTTTCATTATGATAAAACTGCGCCCTCCGCACTCGGCCACTGGCCACTGGTCTCTAGTCACGGGCCACTCGGCCACTCAGCCACTGATAACGCCCCTACTTCCTGGGCTTCAGCCCTCTTGTAGCGGAGACTTCCATGGGGTTTTCGGGCCAGAAATGTTTCGGATAACGCCCCTTGAGATCTTTCTTCACAAGCTGATATGAGGTCGACCAGAAACCCGGAAGGTCGGAAGTGGTCTGTACCGGACGCATTGACGGTGACAGGATTTTCACAAGCACAGGGATTTTCCCGCCACCGACACATGGATGGATTTTCGTCCCGAAAAGCTCCTGAACCCTCACCGCTAAAAAGGGGACATCCCCGTCCCTGTAATTCAGGCGAACCATGGAACCGCTGGCAACCTTCAGGTGCGACGGCGCCAGCTTATCCAGAAGCTCCTTGTGCTTCCAGTCAAGCAGGCCGGACAGCGCATCATGCAGGTTTATCTTCTTAAAATCCTCGGTTCTCCTCACGCCGCCAAGGAACGGTGAAATCCAGCCTTCCATATTTTCCAGAAACGCATCATCGGAAAGATCAGGCCAGTCGTTCTTCTTATCAATTCCGGATGCAAACACAATTCTCTTCCGCAGATTTTCAGTTTCATCGTTCCATGGCAGACAGGAAAGCCCCCTTGTCCGGATTCCGTTTAATACCGCTCCGGCAATCTTGCGCCTGTCCGGATTCTTAAGAGGATATTCTTCGAGGATTATTGAAAAAAAGACACGTCTGCCGACAGCATCCACCGCCCCTGCCCTGTCATTCCATTCCACGGCTTCAACCATCTTGATGTTGTCACCGAAATATCTTTCAAGATCATTTCTCGTAATAGGAGCGGCAAGAAGGATCTTCGCGTCCTTTTCCTTGTCGTCAAGTTCGGCGACTGTCAGGAACTCCTCCTTGGAAAGTGGTTCGAGATTTGCGAACTTCGCAGCCCTTCCGCAGGAAAGGAGATATATCGGTTCCACCCCTTCGCGCCGTTTGGAAATCCTGTCGGGATATGCAAAACCGAGGACGACTCCAGCCATCTCCGAATCACATTCACGGTATTCAATGCCAAGCCTTTTCCTGAATTCCTCCGAAAAGTTCTTCACCCGCCATCTGACGGAATCGTCAATCTTCTCAAGGTAGGGACGGCTCGCCGACTTGTCCGCCGCAGTCCCGGCGAAGGAGGAGCCGTCCGGTCTCAATGCGGCGCTCTCGGCGAGAGTCGCCCTACCCGATCTTAACAAATCCAATCTCAGTCTCAAATCTGAATCTCGATTCCTTGATGAAAACTTAATCAGATCCCTCTCTTCAAGGATAGCAGCTATGTCACAGGCTAGGCTACCCTGTCCTATTTCGGAACTGCGGATGATCATGTTGGCAAGACGGGGATGCGTTCCTGCGGCGAGCATTTTCCTGCCATGCGCCGTGATTTTCCCCTTTCCGTCAACCGCCCCGAGTTCGGTCAGAAGCTCGACGGACTGTGCGAATTTCGCAGATGGAGGCGCATCGAGCCATTTCAAAGCTGAAGTGTCGGCTACGCCCCATTCGGCAAGAATCAGTGCGAGATTCGCAAGATCCGATTCCAGGATTTCGGGAATGTCATATTCCGGCATCAGTGAATTCTCGTTCTCTCCCCAGAGCCTGTAACAAACTCCGGCCCCAGTTCTTCCCGCACGCCCACGCCGCTGATCGGCGGAAGCCCGACTCACCCTGACAGTTTCAAGATGCGACATACCTGTCCGGGAATCAAATATGGATTTCCTAGAAAGGCCGGAATCTATGATAACACTTACACCATCTATGGTGATACTGCTTTCAGCAATGGAAGTGGCAAGCACAATTTTGCGCTTGCCGTCTGGGGCAGGCTGTATCGCCGCATCCTGCTCATCCTTGCCTAAATCCCCGTAGAGCGGACAGATCGCTGTGTCACCGGAAATGTTGAGGCTTGCCCGTATTCTCTCTTCGATTCTCCGTATCTCTCCCACACCGGGAAGAAAACACAGTATGCTTCCCTTCTCGCATTCAAGAGCCTTTTTCACACCCCTTGTTACTAAATCCTCCAGTCTCTCCCTGGAAGATTTAGTTATATATTCCGTGCTGACTTCAAACATGCGGCCTTCGCAGGAAACCAGTTCGGGCTTGTCGAACAGGACGGATATTTTTTCGGGATCTAGCGTAGCGGACATTATGAGAATCTTGAGGTCATCGCGCAGGACAGTCTGGACATCCAGTGCAAGCGCAAGTCCGAGATCGGTATGGATGCTGCGCTCATGGAATTCGTCAAAAATGACAAGCGCCACATTTTTCAGTTCGGAATCACCGAGTATCTGCCGGGTGAATATTCCTTCCGTCACGACTTCAATCCTGGTGTCCCGCGAAATCCTGCTGTCAGTCCGCGTCCTGTAACCGACAGTTTTCCCGACCGGTTCCCCTAGATTGTCGGCCATTCTGTATGCTGCGGAACGGGCTGCGAGGCGGCGCGGTTCAAGCACGATTATCTTCTTCCCGGCAAGCCACAACTCATTGAGAAGTGCAAGAGGCACAACTGTGGTTTTCCCCGCCCCAGGCGGAGCCTTGAGGATGACGGAATTAGCCTTAGCCAGGGAAGTTTTCAGCTGCGGCAGGATTTTCTCGACGGGAAGATTCATAAATTATAAAATATCCTTAGGGCTTTCATGTGCTTTAGCTTTGGCAGCAATATATTCCATAACAAGCGAACTCGCCACATATTTGATTTTTGCGCTTCGCAAAAATCACCTCTTCGGATTACCTACGGTTTCAGAGAATAGTTTCCCCCATTGATACATGAAGAACATTTTCTCCTTGGGCAGGATCGTGTCGGCAGTGCCGATCATAGGGCGGAGCGCCGTCATCATCTGGAGGGATGTGATCAGGAATATCAGTATCCAGAATAAAGGGTAAAACATGTTCTTGCATTTAAGCGAAGAGGCCGCCTTGAGAAGGACCCTCATCCCGAAAAGCGTGCTTATCAGCCAGAACAGGAGATGGAAGAAGCCGATGAAAAAGACTGTGCTCGTGGACTGTGAGAAAACCCAGGCTATCGGTGCGAACCCCACAATCAGAATCGAAAACACGGAGACTGAAGAAAGCAGTACAAGAAACGCCTTTCCGGGTTTCACATCTATTCCGGCAAGACAGATGAAAATATAAAAACTGGGAAAGCAGAACAGTATTGCCAATATCAGTCCGACAATGATTTTAATCGGCGACATGTACCATTGGACGCCTCCTGAAAAACTTCCGACAATTACGCCGTATGCCGACAGGCAGACTATGTTTATCAGGAGGATATTTACTAAGAAACCGACAGTTGACATCCGATCGAACCCGGTCAAGATTTTAAGCGGATCCTTAAGAAGATTTTCCATCAGCCATGAAACCTTGTTCACATCTTCAAATCCAGGCTTTGTTTGGCTTTCGTTGACCTCCGCCACATTCAAACTGTTTTTCCCGTCGTTCATAACGACCTCCTTTTGCTTTTTTATTATTAAAAGTTGCCTAGTGTCCAAGTGAAAAGGAAATTAACCTATTTCATTTTTGTTTTTGTCAGGCGCACCGCCTGAATTTGGAGTGCTGAAGCGACCCTGTCACGCCATAGCTTCTATGCGAAGGCGGAAGCTTCAGCTTTGTCTCCAGCGAAATTCATTTCGCAGTCTTGAGCCCGTCAAGCTTTGCTTGCCGGAAGAGAAAGCGGTAGCTCCGCTTCACTCCGCTACACGCACTCCATATAATTCACTTCCATCCTCCAATCATCCATCAATCCACACATCCATTCATCCATCATTTTGCAATTAAAACATCAGATCTTTTGCCGAATGGAACACTGCTTCAAAAAAGTTTCCGACAAAGGCGTTGTCCCTCAAAAACTCGACCGCGCCTTTAGGCCCGCCGATAAAAGGGCGCATAATCCAGGAAAGCTGTGAGCCGAGAAGCAGATTCACGGCAAGCCATGAAAAGATTATCCTCTTCGCCTCAACCTTCGATTCCGTGAGATGCAAAATCAACTTGTAAAGATGCAGATTCGAGACCACGCCCGCAAAGGCTATTGCAACCACATTGAACAGTAAAATCCCGTGGTGCGCCATTGCGGAATGCGGATCCGTAACCGGCGGACTGTTCCATATCAGACAAAGCATAAGCGGTGCGAAAGACGCAAGAATCACCGACGCGATAGTAAATGACATGAGAACGGCAAGGAAAGATTCCCTGAACGTCAGCTTCGCACCCAGAACCTTTGCAAAGATCCCGTTAATCAGTGCATTGCCGACAGTAACCAGAACAATCAGGAGCGGGAATTTCATAGCGACATAGAAACCCTGAAGCGGTGCCCTCCATATCCCGACACTCATGCCAAAGATTGAACTGCACAAGATCGCCAATATAAAACACGAGTACAGGCAGTCATTTCCGGGCTTTTTTATAAGCCCCGCAAGTTCCACAGGATTCCCAAAGCATAGTTTTCGAATAAGAAAATTCATTTTATCCTTTTTGGTATCCTAATCGACCACCATAAAAATCCAAGGATAACTGCATACCCTTTGTGGTTCCAGCCGTTTGGCCTGAATCTGTTTTCATTATGCTAGATTTCCGCTTTCCATCCTTTGTGCCTCTGCGCCCCTTTGAAACTATTCCTTTGGCTCATCAGGCCCTTGCCGTTTTACCATGTATAACTGACGCATACTTCTTTTCGGGTTTCAGTGATTTCCTGGCTTTGTTGAGAATCTCGGCCAATGCCGTCAGATATTCATGAAACCTCTCAATTCCGGAAGGCGATATCGAAACCGTGGTCCGGGGTTTATTGTCAACAAACTTCTTGGTGATGACAATGGCTCCGGATTCATCAAGCGCTTTCAGGTGACGGCTGAGATTCCCATCGGTGAGACCGCATGCCTCCCTTATCTCGTTGAAAGATATTCCCTTGTCGGACGCACAGAGGGCGGACATTATGGAAAGCCGGTTAGGCTCATGGAATATTTTTTCAAGAATATCGGAAGGGTTGTTCATGTTGTCAGGCATTTGAATTCCTCCTTAATATTAATCCGCCGAGAAATTCTCCAATGAAAAAAGTGATTCCCATCGGCCACGGATTGTAAAAATCATTGAAGCCGAACAGCGATACGGCGCCGCAGAGCATATAGAAAAGGCCGACAACGCAATTTGCGCCGGGAAGCGACGTTCTGTAGGAAAAATGGACAAGCCCGTAGAGTGTCATCCAAGTGCCGAAGAGCAGACCGTACTGGTGATTAAAAACAAGCGCAACGGTCAATATCGCACCGACTCCGAGTGCAGGCAGTGCGTCTACGGCGGGAAGAAGTTTTCGCATATCCCTTTTCACTTCCCTGTCAAAAAAGAACCACCAGCAAAGTGCTCCGTAATTCAGAATCAGCGAAATGCAGAGGACGATCCCCCAGACTAGAAGATATGAATTTGGATTATGCACAACAGGCAGGCAATAGATAAAAACGGCACCGGCAAGAGCAGAAACCCCGCCAAGAGCTCTTGCCGTTCCCGAATATCCGCAGAAATTCCTTTTTGCCAGGATCAGCTCCTGCATTTTTCTGACCTGTCCGAGCGCATCATGTATGTGGTTCGCAATCATCCGCAGTCCCTCCCATGCAATAGGATAACTTACGGCAAAGCACTTTGCAAGGCAAAGTATAAAATATTTTCCGATTATTTTTTAGATTCCTAACTTGGACATTGGATATTCCGTGCTGGATATTGGATATTCAGAGTTGTGGCCCTTGGCCGCCTAATTCATTATCCTGAACTTTCGCACTTTAGAACTTCGCACTCCCGAACTGCTTTCCTTTATTCCCACCCGATTACCTCATAACCTTTTTCGGTCAAGGTCTTATTCACAAAACGCCTGTAGGATTCAGACGGCTGGGAAGATCCGAAAAGCCAGCGGAAAAAAATCCTGCTTCCTCCGGCGGCGGCACCACCGGCCGCACCGGCGGCAGCGCCAACTCCGACCGCTGTTCCTGTCTGGCCAGCGACCGCGCCTGAGGCGGCGCCTGCTGCGGCACCGACCCCGGTATCAGACGTTGTGTCAGCTGCATCCTGTCCGTGTGAAGTGGCGCTAAGCCCATATTTTTTCGCCTTGTCAACCGCCGCATCAACATCCTTGTCGGCACGGGCCTTTCCAACTTTATTCAGGTAGGCGTTCGGATAAAGGACCGGCCTCGGAGTCGAACATCCCGATATGAAAAAAACCGAAACTGTTAAACACATGACAATAAACACTACGTGAAATTTCATCAGTTCAACTCCTGAATTTTTGATTTTCAAAGCACACTGGAAAATAGTACCGTGGAGACAATTATCAAGCAATGGGATAAAAGGAAAACTTCCTCGCCCTGCCTTACGCGCAAGCGGATGAGGAGGCTGTAGGCTAATAAGCTGTAGGTCGATAGGTTACAATACAAAAGAATGGATTTAAAAATGCAAAATGACTTGTGTCAAAACCTAACAGCCTAGACTTGGTGGGCGTAAGTCTTTCCGCACATTTTTTAAGCCAAGTCGTCTCAGATCCCGAGTCCCATCATGAGCTCGGGGCAGACGCTTGGCGTTCCCGGGAACGCTGACCGTCTGGTCGGCTCTATGTATTTCTTGTGCGGAAAGACTTCCGTCAAGCAAATCTAGTCTATACAGCTATCAACCTTGACATCCTGCGGGATGGCTGTGGAAATAAAGAAAAACAAATGTATCTTCAACGCACATCAGAATGCCACATGTAAAACGATTGGATCAAACATTCGCACATGAAACAGGAGGAGTTAAATGCCATGAACCTCTGCAAGATGACCAGACGGATTTTTTTTGTAATCGGCTACACCTTCACCTGCGGGCTTTTAAACGCGGCCGACATCAATGTGGCACCATCGGGCAATGATGCCTCGGGCAACGGTTCGGCATCCCAGCCATATCGGGAGATCAGGAAGGCGCTGGAGCGTGCGAAGCCGGGTGACACCGTTTTAGTGGCGGACGGACAGTATGCCGGATTCACCCTGCAAAACTTCAAGGCGGACAAGGATCATCAGGTCACCATCAAAGCGTCGGGGCAGAAAGCCGAGATTCTTAAAACTTCCGATCGGCGCGACAACCGCGACACCATTTACATTGACGGCTGCTCATACATAGTCCTAAACGGATTCCGTTCGTTCAACGCAAACCGCGCGGCTCTACGGCTCGAAGGCAGTGACCATGTCACAATACGCAACTGCGTCTTCGGCGACAATGGCACCTGGGGCATCTTCACCGGACACTGCGACGATCTGCTGATCGAAAACAACGAATGCTACGGGAGCGTCAAGGAACATGGCATCTACACGAGCAACAGCGGCGACCGCCCGGTCATCCGCGGCAACCGTTCTCATGACAACGCAGGCTGCGGGATTCACATGAACGCAGACCTGAGTTGCGGCGGCGACGGGATCATCAGCGGGGCGATTGTCGAAAACAATGTCGTCTACGACAACGGAAAAAAGGGTGGCGCCGGTATCAACATGGACGGCATTCAGGACTCGCTGGTCCGGAACAACCTGCTTTTCAATAACCACGCCACCGGAATCGCCTGCTTCAAAATGAACGGGGCGTCCGGCCCCAAGGGACTGAAGATATTAAATAACACTGTCATCATGGCAAGTGACGCCCGTTATGCACTGCAATTCGGACAGACCGCCGGAACCAACATTGTACGTAACAACATCCTCTACAATCTGAACCCGGCCCGGGGCGGACTGGCATATTTTAACGCAGGCACAGATGTCCCCAACGTGGACAGCGCATACAATATCTTCCCGAAAGAGGCTCCGATGGTTGCCGTGGACGACTGGAAAACCCGGCACCCCCTGGCTCAATGGCAAAGCATGGGGCACGAGAAAAACTCATTTGTCTGTTCACAGTCCGAACTGTTCGCAGATCCCGCCGCCAAAGACTATCGCCTTAAACAGGGATCTCCGGCGCTGGGAAAAGGTGAAAAGTCAGACGCCAATCTGGCTCAGGACATAGGATGCGGCAAATATCCGGGGAAGTAATTTAATTAGGCGACCTAGGGTCGCAATTTTTAGTAACACAGGCTTTAGCCTGTAGTTAAATTAATCTGGAAACATAAGGGGAATTGCAGGCTAAAGCCCGCATTACTCAGATAACTTTGAAATTCCTTAACGTTTAATTAGGCGGCGTTGCCACAACTTCAGTTATCAGTTATCAGTTATCAGTTATCTGCGGTCTACTGCGGAGGGCGCAGTTTTATCAATAAGAAACTTTTAAATGCACACACTAAAGTGCCACGTGAGTCACGTTCCCGCGTGAGGTCACGTGATGAACTCCAAATTTTGGAGTACAGCCTTTCTTATCCGCCTTAGTCCGCCACGGTGGACGAAGGAGGAAGGCCGTTCTTTAGACACGCTAAAGCCGTGAACTCCAACAAGATCTATTCTCACAACACCCCTCTTTGTATTTTTTTAATCAGCTCGGCTAAAAATCATTCCAGTTTTGAATACACCATAGCCTGGAGAGACAGGAAAAGAACGGTTTTAACGCAAGTGCTTTCAGCATGCGTCTTGTTGGAGTTCACGGC